>JBJTVN010000074.1:0-2254 GCA_046081225.1 Alphaproteobacteria bacterium | reverse complement strand
GTTTTCTTTGGGGGTCAAGGGGCGGGGCGGGAAAAATACCGGACTGAAGACCGCGCAGCGGGCTGAGGGAGGATGATTTTTTTCGCACCGGCGCAGCGCACCCCTTGAGGCCCAAAGAAAAGTGTGGGGGCGGGAGCCGCGTCTCCCCCGATGAAAAGGCTCCCACCCAGCAGAATTTGCCCCCCGCCTCAAGGGTACGCTTCGCCGGAAGGCAAAAAATCATCCTCCCTCGCTGCGCTCAGTGCGGTATTTTTTCCCTTCCGCCCTTGACCCGAGGCACAAATCCTGCTGCCCCCACCCCGCCTTTTCACCCTTTTTAACAACAAACAGCCCTCATCCCCCTATCCCCCACTGTAAACTTTGCTATGATACCCTTCTTTGAGAAAGGTTTCTATGGCTGTTTTGGATGAATCCCTGTCTTTGACGGGCCGTGTGTGGTCCTTTAAACCGTTTTCGGACCGCACGGCCTTGGCCCTGTCCCAGCGGCATGGGGTGCCTGAGGTTGTGGGGAAACTGCTGGCCATTCGGGGCATTGATCTGAACACGGCGGAGGGGTTTTTGAATCCACGGCTGAAGGATATGTTGCCAGATCCCTTTCACCTGCTGGACATGGACCGCGCCGTGGGTCGGATGGTGACGGCCCTTCTCAACGGGGAATCCATTGCGGTGTTTGGGGATTATGATGTGGATGGGGCCACGTCATCGGCCCTTTTGAAACGGTATATGGTCATGCTGGGGCGGCCCCTGCGTGTGTATATTCCCGATCGCATGGCGGAAGGGTATGGCCCCAACCGCGGGGCGTTTGATAAGCTAAAGGCCATGGGGGTCAACCTGGTCATAACCGTGGACTGCGGCATTGTGGCCCATGATGCGCTGGGCTATGCGCGGGATTTGGGGCTGGATGTTGTGGTGATTGATCATCACGTTGGGGAAAGTGCGCTGCCCCCCGCCGTGGCCGTGGTCAATCCCAACCGTTTGGATGAAACCAGCCCCTGTGGTCATCTGGCGGCGGTGGGGGTGACGTTTTTGTTTCTGGTGGCCCTGAATCAAACCCTAAAGCAGAAGGGCTTTTTCAACACCCAGCCCGAGCCCAATTTGCTGCTGTTGCTAGACATTGTGGCGCTGGGCACGGTGTGTGATGTGGTGCCGCTGCACGGGGTGAATCGGGCCTTTGTAGCGCAGGGGTTAAAGGTTCTGGGGCGGCGCATGAACACGGGTCTAAAGGTTCTGTCTGATGTGGCCCGTCTGGACGAGGCCCCCAGCCCCTATCATCTGGGCTTTATTCTGGGCCCCCATATCAACGCTGGGGGGCGTGTGGGGCAATCGGATATGGGGACAAAACTGCTGAGCTGTGACGACGCGCAGGAGGCCTTGCTGTACGCCCAAGCCCTTGCCCTGCACAACAGCGAACGCAAAGCCATTGAGGCGGATATCTTAGAGCAAGCCATCCGTCAGGCCGAGGGCAACACCGGCAGCGTGATTTGGGTGTATGGCCCTAACTGGCACCCTGGGGTCATTGGGATTGTGGCCAGCCGTTTGAAAGATCGCTATCACAAACCGGCCATTGTTTTGGCGGGGGATGGCAAGGGCGTGGCCAAGGCCTCTTGTCGGTCCGTTCGGGGGGTGCATCTGGGGCAAATGATTCTGGCAGCGCGTCAAGAGGGTGTGATTCTGGCCGGCGGCGGCCACGCCATGGCGGGGGGGTTTAGTGTTGCAGAAAACAACCTATCACAGGCACAGGCCTTTTTTGAATCCCGCATCAGCACAGTGATTGCGCGGGACAACATTCGCCCGCTGTTGGATTTGGATTTATCCCTGCCCTTAACCGCGGCCAACGTGGGCCTGCTGGAACAGATGGAGCGTTTATCCCCCTTTGGTGTTGGGAATCCCCAGCCCCGTTTTGCCTTTTCCGATGTCGTTGTCGCCTTTGCCGATGTGGTGGGGGGGGCGCATGTGCGGTGCCAACTGAAGGACCCTGCCCGATCATGGTCATCCAAAGCCATTGCCTTTCGCTGCGCCGATCATCCCATGGGACAGGCCCTGCTGAATCATCGCGGCAAACCCCTGTCGGTGGCGGGCACCCTGAAAAAAGACACATGGGGCCAAACCCCCAGCGTTCAGGTGATTATTGAGGATATTCAACGTGCGCCTTAATCAAAACATGCACTTCGTGTCCGGGATCCTCGGGGTGATCCCGCAGATGAAAGGCCAGGATATCATGGGCCAGGGCTGTTGCATCATGGTAATAAATGGC
>JBJTVN010000073.1:0-1309 GCA_046081225.1 Alphaproteobacteria bacterium | reverse complement strand
CCGGAAATGGCCTGCCAGATGGTGTCGTCGTCATTCAGAATGTCGCGGGATTGGTCCACATAGCCCAAGCTGACCTTTTGCCCCACCGCAATGGTGCCTGTATCAGGGCTCGTCTGTCCCGTGATCATACGAAATAATGTTGTTTTTCCTGCCCCGTTGGCCCCGATGATGCCCACAATGGCGCCTTTGGGGATGACGGCGGAAAAATCATCCATCAGCAGGCGATCGCCTTCGGCTTTGGTGATCCCCTCAAAGGTGATGACTTGATCGCCCAAGGGCTCGCCGTCGGGGATAATGATTTGAGAGGCATAGGCCTTGGTTTCCCGTTGATTGGCGCGGGATTTTTCAAAGGCGGTCAGGCGGGCCTTGCTTTTTTTCATCCGCCCCTTGGGGGATTCGTTGACCCAAGCGAGTTCTTCTTCCAAGGCTTTGGAGAGTTTGTTTTCCTGACTTTGTTGATCGTGGAGTATTTTTTGTTTTTGCTTCAGCCACTCTTTGTAATTGGCGTGATAGGGGCGAAAGGTGCCCTGATCAATTTCCAAAATCCATTCGGTGATGTTGTCCAGAAAATAACGATCATGGGTGACCACAATGACGGTGCCGGCATAATCGCGCAGGTGACGTTCCAACCAAGCCACCGAGAGGGCATCCAGATGGTTGGTGGGCTCGTCCAGCAGCAGCATATCGGGTTTTTGTAACAACAGACGACACAAGGCCACACGGCGTTTTTCCCCGCCCGACAGCACGCCCACCTTTTGATCGGGGTCGGGACAGCGCAGGGCATCCATGGCAATATCAATGTGGCGGTCCAGATCCCACCCATCCACAGCGTCGATTTTTTCCTGCAGATCCCCTTGGCGTTCCAGCAGGGCGTTCATATCGTCATCGGTCATGTCTTCGGCCATTTTCATGCTGATGGCCTCAAATTCCTGCAGCATGGCAGAGATTTCCCCCAGGCCTTCGGTGGCGACTTCGCGGACGGTTTTGTTCGGGTCCATGTCGGGCTCTTGGGCCAGATACCCCACACGGGCGCCTTTGGCCAAGATGGTTTCCCCTGTAAAATCGGTATCCAGCCCCGCCATGATTTTCAGTAACGTGGATTTCCCCGATCCATTATGCCCAATGACCCCAATTTTTGCCCCAGGCAAATAGGATAACCAAATGTTATCAAACAACGTTTTTCCGGTTTTCAGGCGTTTTGTCACGCCCTGCATGGTAAAGATATAGGGTTCGGCCACGAGGATTCCTTAAAAACAATGCTCAGATTACCTCCCTTTGTGGCATAAAGACGGGGGGATGGGAAGGTGGA
>JBJTVN010000072.1:0-4952 GCA_046081225.1 Alphaproteobacteria bacterium | reverse complement strand
TCTGTGATCACAGCGTGGCACAGGGCGGGGGTCAACAGACCTTTGCCATAATCCGACAGAATAATCATGGACACCTTGCCCATGGCCTTTTTCACGGCCTCTATCAGGGCGGATTCTGTGGTGTGGTGCACAGGGGCCGCGCGTTCCTGATCCACGCGCAAAACTTGTTTCGATTGCAAAACATAGCGGGTTTTCAGGGAGGTTGGCCGACCTGCTTCATGGAGAAAGATGGGGTGTACGGTGGTGTGGGGGGACAGGGCGTGCCGTAGGGTTTCCGCCGCCGCATCTTGCCCACAAAGGCTGATCAGGGTGCAATGCCCACCCATGGTGGCGATGTTGGCGGCAACGTTGGCGGCCCCGCCCAAAGAAAAGACAGACTGCTGCTGTTCAAAAACGGGAATGGGGGCCTCAGGGGACAAACGATGGGCCGCGCCATACACATATTGATCCAAAATCACATCCCCCACGCACAGCACGCGGGATCGCGCCAACATATCCACGGAAAAAAAATCCGAATCATGCATGGGTCAAATCCAAATGACGTTGTTTCAGGGCCTGCAGGCCTGGAAGGGGCTTGCCCTCTAGCCATTCCAAAAACGCCCCGCCCGCTGTGGACACAAAGGTAAAATCCCCCATAACCCCCGCCACATTCAGCACCGAGAGGGTATCGCCCCCCCCCGCAATGGTGCACAGGCGGCCTTCACGGGTGCGCTGGGCCAGGGTTTGGGCCACAAACACACTGCCGCCAGCAAAGGGGGTGACCTCAAATGCCCCCACGGGGCCATTCCAGATCACCGTTTTGCAAAAATCAAAGACATTGGCCCACGCTTGACGGGTCAGGGGACCGATGTCCAGAATCAAATCTTCGGGGGCCACATCGGCGCAGGCAACGGTGTTGACCTCAACGCCGGCCTCCAAAGATCCCGCCACCACGGCATCCACGGGCAAATGAATGGTGCGCCCCCGATTGGCCGCCATGCTGATGATTTCTTGGGCCACGGGGGCCAAATCGGGTTCATACAAAGACCGCCCCACCGGTTTTCCCAGCGCAAACAGGAAGGTGTTGGCCATAGCCCCCCCGATGCACAGATGGTCCACCTTGTTCATCAGGTTTTTCAGCAGATCAATTTTTGTGGACACTTTGGACCCCCCCACCACAGCGCAGGTGGGGCGGGCGGTGCGCTCCACGGTGGTTTCCAGGGCCTCCAGCTCTCTTTGCAGGAGCCGCCCCGCAAACGAGGGCAACAAGCGGGCCAAGGCGCACGTGGACGTATGGGCACGGTGGCAGCTGGCAAAGGCATCATTGACATAGGCATCGCCGACCTCGGCCAGTTTTTGGCCAAAATCCATGCAGTTTGTTTCTTCCCCTGGGTAAAACCGAACATTTTCCAGCAAAATCAAGGATCCTTCGGGGTGTGTTTTCAGGACACTGGCGGGCACCTGCGTCACATCGCGGGGATCAAAAATCACAGGATACGCAGGCAGCAACCGCTTTAACGTCTCTGCCACGGGGGCCAAGGAAAAGCGAGGATCCCACGTCCCCTTGGGCCGGCCCAGATGGGAAATCAAATAAACGGTTTTGCCGTGATTCAGCAGCTCTTTTAACGTCGGCAAAACGGCCACAATGCGGGTATCATCCCGCACAACGCCATTATTCATAGGAACATTCAAATCCGCACGCACCACGATGCGTTTCAGGGACTCTGGAATATGCTCTAGCGTCAGGATCATGGTCCTTTACCTAACACGATGCGCGGGGCTGTGCAACATTTCGGGACGGTGATGATCGGGTTTTGATGAAATCCAGTGACAGGGCGCCGCAAATCCGTTAAACCATGGGGAAACACTGGATTTTCAAAAGAGGGATTTGTATGACATCGAAAATTGCCCTTGTCACAGGGGGAACACGGGGAATCGGGGCGGGCATCTGTACCGCTTTGCAGGCGGCGGGTTACACCGTGGCGGCCAATTATGCCACAAATCACGACGCCGCGCAGGCCTTTCGTCAGGAAACGGGCATTCCCTTTTATTCATGGGACGTGGCCGATTATCAATCCTGCAAAGACGGCGTGGCGCGTGTTACTCAGGATCTGGGCCATATCTCGGTTCTGGTCAATAACGCTGGTATCACCCGTGATATGATGTTTCATAAAATGCCGCCGGAGGCTTGGTCTTCTGTCATTGGCACCAACCTGACATCCTGTTATAATATGTGCTCGCTGATTTACCCCAGCATGCGCGACCGTGGCCATGGTCGTATTGTCAACATCAGTTCCGTCAATGCCCAGCTGGGCCAGTTGGGACAGGTGAATTATAGCGCCGCCAAGGCCGGCATCATCGGCCTGACGCGGGCTTTGGCCTTTGAGGGCGCCGCCAAAGGGGTGTTGGTCAACGCCATTGCCCCAGGATACATCAACACCGACATGGTGGCCGTGATTCCCGAAGCCGTGAAGCAAAAAATCATCGGCCAAATTCCCGTGGGTCATTTGGGGGACGTCAGCGATGTCGCCCGCGCCGTCCTGTTTTTGGTCAGTGATGACAACCAATTCCTAACCGGCACCACCATCAACGTGAATGGGGGACAGAATCGGGTTTAGGGGGTAAAAGCCAGTTCAAAACACAGGTGACACCGCGGGGGCGCCGTGATAACGTCCTTGGGCTGTTTTTGCTGTTTGTGGTTTTGTTATGATGCCGAATCGTTTTTCCGCCATTCCTTTGACCGTTGGCCCCCTGCATTTTATTGGGATTGGGGGGATTGGGATGAGTGGCTTGGCCGAGGTCCTGCATCATCTGGGCTATACTGTCCAAGGTTCTGATATGTCGGATAACGCCAACGTGGCCCGCCTGCGGGGGATGGGGGTTCGGGTCATGACGGCCCACGATCCCGCCAATGTGCAGGGCGCGGGGGTGGTGATTGTCTCTTCGGCGGTTAAGGACACCAATCCCGAATGGGTGGCGGCGCGGGCGGCACGGATTCCCGTCATCAAGCGGGCGGACATGCTGGCGGAGCTGGCCCGATTTCGATCCACCATCGCCATTGCCGGCACCCACGGCAAAACCACAACCACCACCTTGGTGGCGTGTTTGTTGGATGCGGCGGGGTTGGACCCCACCATGATTAACGGCGGGATTGTGAATGCCTACGGGACCAATGCCCGTTTGGGGTCGGGGTCTTGGTTGGTGGCCGAGGCCGATGAATCCGATGGGACGTTTTTGCGCTTGAATGCGGAAATTGCCGTTGTCACCAACATTGATCCCGAACATTTGGATTATTATGGCACAGAATCCGCCCTGCATCAGGCCTTTCATCAGTTCATTCATCAGGTTCCCTTTTATGGGGCAGCGGTGTTGTGTTTGGATCATCCCGTGTTGCAAGCCATGGTCCCCCAGATCACAGATCGCCGCGTGATTACATATGGTTTGCATCAGCATGCCATGGTGCGGGCCTCTGCCATGACCACAGAGACGCATGGGACGGTTTTTGATGTCACCACACCGTCAGGCCGTATTGAACGGCTCTTTATTCCCCTTATCGGGCAGCATAATGTGCAAAATGCCTTGGCGGCCCTCGCGGTGGCCCATCAGATCGGCATATCGGAATCCGCCATCAGGCAGGGCTTTGCGGCGTACCAAGGCGTTAAAAGGCGCTTTACAAAGGTGGCGGGTGTCAAAGGCATCACCATCATCGATGATTATGCCCACCATCCCACAGAGATCGAGGCCGTTTTGGCCGCCGCCAATCTGGTGCCCAAAACGGGCCGCGTGATTGCCGTGGTGCAGCCCCATCGCTATTCCCGTTTGGGATCCCTGTGGGATGCCTTTGCGGCGGTGTTGTTGAAAACGGATGCTTTGGTCTTGCTGCCCGTGTATGCCGCTGGCGAAGAGCCAACAGCGGGCATCACCCACACCCATTTGGCCAATCATCTGAAAAGCTTGGGACATTCGGAGGTTTTTGATGTTCCAGATGTCGATGCCGCCGCGCAGACTCTGAAAACCATTGCCCACGCGGGGGATCTGATCGTGTGCATGGGGGCGGGCAACATTACGGCCTTTGCCCATCACCTGCCGGAGGTTTTTTCGGTTTAGGGGGTAGGGGTGTTAGGGTTGGTTGCGATTTTGTTGAAAATTTAAAAAACTTGCATTAACTTTTGGAATGTGTTACGATGTTGCCACTTAAATGATCATGGACATAGTATCATATGCGTTCTTTTAGCATTTTTGCCCTTAGTTTTATCCTCAGTGTTCAATCGGTGGCATCGGCATATGCCGCATCCTCAACAATTCTTCAGGATGAAGAGATCATTATTCAGCAGAATTCCCCTGTGATGGCCCCTGCGCAGCAACGGCCAGCCCCGCAACAAACGCCTCAGCAGCCCGCATCATCGACCCCCAAAAAAGCAAAAAAGATTACCAAAAAGGTCAATCCCGAAGCATCATCTGATGATGAAGATTTAGCCGCTGCAAAATCAGGCAATCTTGTGGGACAGACCTTGCCTTATTACCTCTTGGGGGGATTGGTCGTCGGTGGGATTATCGCTGCTGGCGGAGGAGGTGGCGGCGGGGGCAGTGATTCCACCCCTGTACCTACGCCTGATCCTACCCCTGATCCTACCCCTCCCAGCGACTTTGAAACGTTGGAATACAACAATCAATACGGTTTGGGGAAGATCAGAGCTTCTTCATCATATGCCCGTGGTTATACGGGGGCGGGTACCGTTGTGGCCGTGATCGATTCTGGATTTGATACGACCCATCCGGATTTGGCCGGCAATATGTTGGCGGGGATTGATGTTGTTGATAATGATGGAAATGTGAATAACAATAATGATGGCGATTACCATGGGAATTGGGTTTCTGGTGTTGTGGCCAGTGTTCGTAATGGTTTGGGTACGCATGGTGTCGCCTATGATGCCAAAATTCTTCCTATTCGTGCGGGTCAAGAGAACGGTTTT
>JBJTVN010000071.1:0-4409 GCA_046081225.1 Alphaproteobacteria bacterium | reverse complement strand
GCCAAGGTTCATATTCTGGTGATTCCTAAGGGCGAATATATGGATATGACCGATTTTTCCCAAAACGCATCCGAAGGGGAGATTGCCGCCCTGTTTCGTGCGGTGGGGAAGATTGCCAAGGAACATGATCTTGAGGCCTCTGGTTACCGCATCCTGAGCAATATCGGCCTGAATGGGGGGCAAGAGGTGCCGCATTTTCATATTCATCTGTTTGGGGGGCAACCTTTGGGTCCTATGGTGATACGCAGGGGAGGGGAGGGCGGTGTCATCTCTCACTGAACCCCTTCGTTCTGTTTTTGAGGTTTATTATGAAACCCTGAAAACGTGGAATGCGTCCATCAATTTGGTGGGGGCCAGCACCTTGGCATCATGGGATGGGTTTTGCGATCATCATCTGGCGGATGCTTTGGCTCTGGCGGAGATCATTCCGCCCCTGCCTGCGGGGTCTGTTGTGGTGGATATGGGCAGCGGGGCAGGGATTCCCGGGTTGCTTTGGGCTTTGTTGCGGCAGCACCCTGTTCATCTGGTGGAAAAAAATCATAAAAAAGCCTCTTTTTTACAGTTGGTGGCCCAAAAAACAGGGGCCCCTGTGACGGTGCATAACGTCACATTTTCGGATATGTCCCCTGATTTTGCGGATGTTTTGATGGCCCGTGCCTGCGCCCCGTTGGTGGGTTTGCTTGACTATGGATCATGCCTTGCGAAGGAAAATGCGATATGCTATTTTTTGAAAGGTGCACACGCTAAAGATGAATTACAGGATGCTGTCCTTGCTGGCTGGTCCTTTCATCAGGCAGAGCAATCGTTCAAAAAGTCAAAAGTTTTGGTGGTTCAAGCGTGGAAACAGAAACAATAATCCGTGATGCTTTTTCCGTAACAGGGGATTTTATCCCTGCGGCCCGCCCCCCAAGCCATTTTAAAATTTTGGCTCTGGCCAATCAAAAGGGGGGTGTGGGCAAAACCACCACCACCATCAATCTGGCCACGGCCCTAGCCGCCATCAAAAAACGTGTTTTGGTTGTGGATATGGACCCCCAAGGCAACGCCAGCACCGGTTTGGGTATTGGTCATCGCATCCGCAAGCAGGGCAACTATTCTTTGCTGGTGGAGGACAGTTGGGATCGTCATATTGCTGTGGCCTCCAGCGTGCCCAATATCGATGTATTGCCGGCTTCACCATCGTTATCGGGGGCGGATATTGAACTGCAGGACATGGCGGATCGGGAATATCGACTGATTCAGGGATTGCAGCAGTTTATCCCGCATTATGATTACATCATGATTGATTGCCCGCCGGCCCTGAGTTTGCTGACCATCAATGCCTTTGTGGCGGCGGGGCGGATTTTGGTGCCTTTGCAGGCTGAATTTTATGCGCTGGAGGGGTTAAGCTATCTGGTGCGCACGGTGGAGCGTGTCCGGCAAACCTTTAATCCGAATTTGAATTTGTTTGGCATCGTGCTGACCATGTACGATCGCCGCAACAACCTGTCGCGTCAGGTGGAAGATGAGGTGAAAACCTATTTCAAAGACATTGTCTTTGACACCATGATCCCCCGCAACGTTAAAATTTCCGAGGCCCCATCCCACGGAAAACCCGTGATTTTGTATGATACGCGCTGCGTGGGATCCAAAGCATACATTATGATGGCAAAAGAGTTTTTACGGCGGGAAAAAAACCTGCTAAAACGGTTGGTAGAGACACAATCCCGGCTCCGACCCTAAACTATGACATCAACGATACCCCCCAAAAAAAAGGCTCTGGGCAAGGGCCTGTCGGCGTTGTTTGCCGAAAACCCCATGGAAGGCACGGGAAATGTTCAAACCCTGCCCCTGAGCAGCATTCGCCAGAGTGCCCTGCAGCCCCGAACCTTTTTTTCGGAAACCAAACTGGCGGAATTGACGGAATCCATCAAAGAAAAAGGGGTTTTGCAGCCTATCGTGGTGCGCCCCACAGGGGGGCATTATGAAATTGTCATCGGGGAACGTCGCTGGCGTGCAGCGGGCAGGGCGGAACTGACAGAGATTCCCTGCATCATTCGGGAATTGTCCGATCATGATGCCCTGGAATGCGCCATCATTGAAAACCTGCAGCGGGATGATCTTTCCGCCATCGAAACGGCCCATGCGTATAAACGCTTGCTGGATCAGGCGGACTATACCCAAGGGGATGTGGCCAAAAAATTGGGCATCAGTGCCGTGGCGGTGACCAACACCCTGCGGTTGCTCAATCTGCCCACTCGTGTACAAACCTTGATTGACGAAGGGGAATTAACCGCAGGGCAGGCCCGTAGTTTGATCGGATTGCCCGAGGCCGAAATGTTCGCCGATTTGATTGTGCGGGAACAGTTGAGTGCCCGCCAAGTGGAGGAAATGGTGCGTCTGCACAAACAGGGCAAAACCTCGCCGTTGCTGCAGGCCCTGAATAACAATGTCTCTGTGGCAAACGCCGTTTTGGAAGAGGCCAAGCCCCAACCCGTTATTGTGGATGCACAGGTGGTGCAGAAATTGGAAAAGGATTTGATCACCGCTTTGGGATTGCCCGTGACCCTGCGCCCCAAAGGATCGGGGGGCCGTTTGACCATCCGCTATACGACGGTGAAGGATCTGGAGCACCTTTTAAAACGTCTTGGGATGTAATCGGGGATTGGGTATGAAACCATGGTGTTTTCTTTTGGGGGTTTTGGCTCTGTTTTTGGGTTCCTCTGCGGGGGCGCAGTCCTTAACGCCCGTGGCCCTCAATGCCCAAGTCACCCCCGCTGCCATCAGTCACGTCGGACATAAACAAAATTTTGTTTTGCGCATCACAAACAAGGATCAAGGGGTTGATCTTAATCAACTGGAAGAGGTTCACACGCGCAAAATTCACCTTTTGATTGTGGATGGCACGTTAACCGATTATCACCATGTTCACCCTACGGCCACGAAGGTGGCGGGGGAGTATCACGTTTCTTTTGTGCCCCAGAAAAAGGCGTATCGCATTTGGGTTGATATCACGCCCAAGGCCAGCGGCAAGCAAACCTTTTTGACGGTGGATCTGGGGGATTTTGAAAAAACGATCGCTCCGGTGAAAACGGTATCTCAAGACTCTACCGTAGGGGGGTATGCCTTTCGCTTGAATCTCAAAGATTCCCTGCGTGTGGGGCAGCCCGCTATGGCCACGGTGGATGTGACGGATCAGGCGGGGAAGCCCGTGACGACGTTGCAGCCTGTCATGGGGGCCTTTGCCCATGTTGTGGGATTTTCTGAGGATGTGCGCACCATTGCCCATATTCACCCCATGGGCCTCGAGCCCAAAACACAACAAGAGCGCGGCGGCCCCACGCTGTCGTTTCACCTGGAACCCAAAACATCAGGGTTTTTGAAACTGTTTGTGCAGACTCGCATAGGGGATCAGGATCTTTTTGCCCCCTTAGGGGTCATGGTGGGCGATCAAGCCAACCCTGATACCCATCATCATCAGGAAGACCATCATCATGACTAACCCCCTCACGCCACCCCTTTCTATTGATGAAAGAGGATTCTTGGATCTGGAGCCTGACCAGTACCCCGCCTATCAAAATGCCCGATCGGTGATTATTCCCTTTGGTCTGGAGGCCTCCGTCAGTTATGGCAAAGGCACAGCCAAGGGGCCAGCGGCTATTTTGGCGGCGGGGCCCCAAGTTGAGCTGTTTGATGAAGTGTTATGGAAAGAGCCCCATCATGATTTTCAGGCGGTGGTGTTATCCGAACCTGCGGTGAATGCGTCGTTGCCTTTGGCGTTGGATCAATTATCGGGCATTGTGTCCCACGTTTTGGATGATGGGAAATTTCCCTTGGTGCTGGGGGGGGAACATGCCATCACGGCGGGGGCCATTCGTCCGTTTTTGCAGCGGTATCCGGATTTGGCCATTTTGCATTTTGATGCCCATGCCGATTTACGGGATGGATACGATGGGCAGCATTACAGCCACGCCGCCGCCCTGCGCCGGTGTTTGGATGCCCCCCATGTAACCTTGGTGTCCTGCGGCATTCGGAATATCTCCGCTGAGGAAATTCCCTTCCTCGAGGCCAACCGTCACCGCATCCACATCCACTGGGCCAAAGACAAAGCGACGTGGGACGTGAATGAAATAATCGCCCCGTTGCGGGGACGTCCTACGTATATTACCTTTGATGTGGATGGGTTTGATGCCTCCCTCATGCCCGCCACCGGAACCCCTGAACCTGGGGGTATGTTTTGGGATGATGCGCTGGACATAATCCATGCGGCCTGTCAGGTCACAGAGATTGTGGGGGCGGATGTGAATGAACTGGCCCCCATCCTTGGGTACCATGCCTGTGACTTTTTGGCGGCAAAGTTGGTTTTTAAGATTTTGGGATTAACGTTTGCTTATAAATAATAGTATTGGCAATGGTTAACGTAAAACATT
>JBJTVN010000070.1:0-5695 GCA_046081225.1 Alphaproteobacteria bacterium | reverse complement strand
TCCGACTGGGCAAAACCAAGGTCGCGTTTGGGGATTGACGCAACACCGACACAATCCCCTGCTGCAGCGGGCCATAGCGCATGGGGGCGTAATACACGATGGCGCGTTGGTCCCCTCGCGCCCCTAGAATCTTTGCCGTGTCTGTGGTTTGATAAGGGGAAAGGGCAAGGGTGCGTTGATAGGTCGCCCACCCCTCAGCCGTTATGGGGCGGGATGCGGTTTGATCCGTGGTCATGATGTGAACATCAGCCGCCGGATACCGATCAAAAAAGGCCGTGATGTCCGCGATGGCCCCCGATACATCCGCACTCCAAGACGTATCCACCACCATCAGCGTGGGGGATGGGGTGCCCTGCGCCTCGGGGATCCTTTGCGGCCCCGCCCCCCACACAATCAACAACGCCAGCAACGCCAAACGCAGCAGAATCAACCACAACGGCGTTTTCTGAACCGTTGTGATGGGCCCGCGTGATGGGCCCAGAAACATCATGGCAGCAAAGGGCACCACGGTCTCGCCCCCAGGCAACGCCCGCATCCAGCGATATGCCAAGGGCAACACCAGCAACCCCGCCAACAAAAAAGGATAGGCAAACATCATCCTAACCACTGTAAAGGGGAATGGGGATTATGGGAAGGGCTTGCAGGTCTGTTTGTTGGCGATCAAATCCCATTGATTTCCCCGTTCACCGCCGTTCACAATACACTGGAATTGTATTGCCCGTGATAGGGGGTGCCATGCCTCAGGCTTTGACAAGTTTTTTCATGAACGCCACTTACCCTGATATCGCTCTAAGACAGTGGTTGATTTTAAGGCGCAGCATTATGAATGGGCATCAACCACCCTCGACTACAAGTCGAGGGTTTGAGGAACGGTTGCAAACCGGATGATCTGTGGGAAACCCCTAATAGGGAGGAATGCTGAAATTTCTAATGCAATCGCCCTGGGGGTTTGGAAAAAACCCTTCACGAATGCGGCGGGAGCTGCTAAGGTTTTCCTGTTTTTCAGGATAAAAAAAGGAAACCCCGTGGCTGCTGATCTTCTTCCCCCTTTTGATGATCGTGATGGTGTCATCTGGTTTGACGGGGCCTTTGTGCCGTGGCGTGATGCAAAAATTCACGTTTTGAACCATGGTCTGCACTATGCCAGCTGCGTTTTTGAAGGGGTGCGGGTTTACAACGGAAAAATTTTTAAACTGCATGAACATACCCAGCGCCTGTTTGCCTCTGCCCGTGCTTTGGATATGCTCATTCCCTTTTCTGAGGATGCGGTGAATCAGGCCCAAATCGACGCCGTTAAGCAACAAAACATCCATTACGGTTATATCCGCCCCGTTGTCTGGCGTGGCAGTGAAATGATGGCCATTGCGGCCCAGAACACCCGCGTTCACTGCGCCGTGGCGGCGTGGGAAAGCAAAACCTATTACGCCAAAGAGTTGGTGGAAACGGGCATCACCATGACCCTATCCCGCTGGCGTCGTCCCGCCCCCGACACCGCCCCCGTGGGGACCAAGGCTGCGGGCCTGTACATGATCTGCACCCTCAGCAAGCACGAAGCCCAAACCGCGGGCTTTCACGATGCCCTGATGCTGGATTACCGCGGCCAAATTGCCGAGGCCACAGGGGCCAACATCTTTATGATTCAGGACGGCGTGATTCACACCCCCAAGCCCGATTGTTTTTTGGATGGGATCACCCGCCAAACCGTGATTGCTCTTGCTAAAAAACGGGGTTACACAGTGGTTGAGCGGACCATTTTCCCCGATGAACTGTCAAAAACATCGGAAATCTTCCTAACGGGAACGGCCTATGAAATTACGCCGGTGGCCAGCATTGATCATCATCGCTATACCCCCTCGGCCATCACCCGTACGTTACAACAGGATTACAGTGATCTGGTCTGGGGGCGGTCATGAAACAGGGAATCTCTGCGGCTGCCGCGCTGATGGTGTTGATGCTGGGGGCCTGTGCCTCTGATGAGGACACCGCCCCCGTCACACGGACCTTGGATGCCCGTTGGCAGGGGATCACCGCCTTGCCCTGCGGAGGCAACAAACAGGACGTTGCCGAGCGCCCCTTGGCTGATGTGTTAAAAACCGCCTCAACCTTGGTTTTGTATCCGGAACAGCAAACATCCCTGCCCTCTGCCTCCCCCGATGCCGTCACCCTGATTGTGGCTGAGCCCGCCATGGCCCGCTATCATCCTTTGCTGCGGGATGCGTTAAACCAGACCACTCTTGCGGCAGATAACACGTACTGCGTCTATGATCCCGCCGCCGTTTTCGAGGCCGCCGGCTTGCCCCAAAGCACCACCAAACCCCAAACCTTGGCCCTGGATGATCGGGGCAATGTGGTATCCCGCGGGAATCTATAGGGGCGGAGAACGGATAAAGGGTGGGGGCGAGCCCCCCCAAACCTGTTCAAGACACCCCTGAAAAGGCCTGTGACAGATTTTCCGGCGCGATAAAAGTCGTAATGTGCCAGCCTGTTTCTGTGGTCACTTCGGTGGTTTGCGCCCCATGTTCGTGCAACCATGCGCGGTGGGCAGGGTTGGTCAAGGGGCAGAGAACATCCACGCGCTCCCGTTTTTCCAGCAAAAGGGTATCCAAGGTTTTCAGCAAGTGCGGCACCCCATCCCCCGTTTGGGCAGACACCATGACGGGGTGGGATCCAGTGGGGAAAAATGCTTGATTTCCGCCTGCCAAGGCATCGGCTTTGTTCCAAGCATCAATCATGGGGATATCCTGAACGCCCAAATCGGTGAGCACACCGTTGACATCCCGCGTTTCGTCACCGTGCCAAGGGCTGCTGGCATCATGAACATGCACAATAATATCGGCACTTTTCACATCATCCAGTGTGGCACGAAAGGCGGCAATCAGGGCGGTGGGCAAATCGGAAATAAACCCAACGGTGTCCGATAAAATCACCCGCAACCCCGATGGCAACGTCAACAGGCGCAGCGTGGGGTCCAGCGTGGCAAAGGGCATGTCCTTCACCAACACATCCCCCCCCACCAGACGGTTGAACAATGTAGATTTTCCCACATTGGTATACCCCATCAGGGCCACCAGAGGATAGGGACGGTGGGACCGTTGCAGGCTGCGGTTTTGTTTGATTTTGTCCAAATCTTTTTTCAATCGCCGCAGGCGGGTTTCAATCAGGCGGCGGTCGATTTCCAGTTGGCTTTCCCCGGGCCCGCCCAGGAACCCAAAGCCCCCCCGCTGCCGCTCCAGGTGGGTCCATGACCGCACCAATCGGCTGCGTTGAAAGGTCAGCGCGGCCATTTCCACCTGCAATTTCCCCTCGTGCGTTTGGGCGCGGGCCCCAAAAATATCCAAGATCAACCCCGTGCGATCCAAAACCTTCACCTTTAAATCCCGCTCCAGATTCCTCTGTTGCAGGGGGGACAGGGCGCAGTCCATAATCAAAAGGCCAGCCTCCGCTGTTTCCATCCGCTCGTGAATAACCTCCAGCGCCCCACCCCCAATATAATGGGACGGCCGCAAGGCCGATACCCCCACCAAAAATGCCTCTGCCACCGTTAAATCAATGGCCTGCGCCAAGCGGACACATTCAGCCAGCTTGACCTCTGGAGGGCGGGCATCCGCAGAACGGGCCCTTTTGACAACGGGATGAACGACAATACACTGCATCCACGCAGGATAGCGGGTTTTTTTTGGGTTGTCTAAGGAAACTGAGGGGAAACTGAGGATGTGTCACAGCTGTTAATTTCTGTAAAGAAAGGAAAAAACGGGGAGGGGCAGAAGGTTTCTGGAGGAAGTCAAAGGGGGTGGTTCGGAAAAAACATCCTCGGTTCAGCCTCTGCCGAGGCTTCACCTTGCGGTCTTACCCCCCTCAGCCATCCCCTCAGCCAGCATCTTGCCAAAAGGCACGAAGTCTTTTATAAGAAGGGCCAAAACTAAGGATAAAGGGCCTTTGGATTATGTATCTGGATTTTGAACAGCCCATCGTGGATTTGGAAAATAAAATCGAAGAGCTGGAGCGGATCGAAACAGAAAATCTGGATCTGCAAGATGAAATCAACCGTTTGAAAACCAAGCTCGAGCGGCATTTGCAAACCATTTATGGCCATTTAACGCCTTGGCAAACTGTGCAGGTGGCCAGACACCACAAAAGGCCGAAATGTTCGGATTATCTTGAATCCCTGATCGAAGACTTCACCCCCCTGGCAGGGGATCGGTGCTTTGGGGAAGACAAAGCCATCATTGCGGGCCTTGGTCGTTTTGATGGTCACAGCGTCATGGTGATTGGTCAGGAACGGGGCCGCAATCTGGATGAACGCATCACCCATAATTTTGGCATGGCCCATCCTGAGGGGTACCGCAAGGCCTCTCGCCTGATGGGCATGGCGGAGCGTTTTGGAATCCCTGTGTTGACGTTTATTGACACCCCTGGGGCCTATCCGGGGATTGGGGCGGAAGAGCGCGGTCAGGCCGAAGCCATTGCACGGTGTATCGAAGTATCCCTGAACCTGTCTGTGCCCGTTATTGCCCTGATTACAGGGGAAGGGGGATCGGGCGGGGCCATTGCGCTGGCGTGCGCGGATCGCATTGTGATGATGCAGCATGCGGTGTATTCGGTGATTTCGCCCGAGGGCTGCGCCTCGATCTTATGGCGCACAGCAGAGCAAGCCCCCGTGGCGGCGGAGGCCTTAAAAATCACCGCCAAAAACCTGAAAGAGTTTGGCTTTATTGACACCATCATCCCCGAGCCCTTGGGCGGCGCCCATCGTCACCCGCAGCAGGCTTTCGCCGCCGCCCGTCATGTTCTGCGTCATGAATTGGCCACGCTGATGAAACTATCCCCCGCCAAACGACGGGTGCAGCGCCAAGAAAAGTTTCTTGCGATGACGCGGGCGGCATAGTACCTTGGCTTCACAATGTTCTGATCATAAGGTTTTTCCATGAGCACACACAAAGTTACCGACAGCGCCTTTGAAACCGAGGTTTTGCAATCTCCCCTGCCCGTTGTGGTGGATTTTTGGGCGGAATGGTGCGGCCCGTGCAAGGCTTTGGGCCCCATTTTAGAGGATTTGTCCGAAGACATCAAAACCGTCAAAATCGTCAAAATCAACATTGACGAAAACCCCCAAACCCCCCAACGCTATCGCATTCGCAGCATCCCCACCCTGATGGTGTTCAAGGGCGGCCAGCCCGTGGCCACAAAGGTGGGGGCCCTGCCCAAAAATCTGTTGTCCGAATGGATTGTGCAATCGGTGGCATAGGGAAAGCGTGCAAGCATCGTGTCAACCCCCTATTTGATCGTCACCTTTTATCGGTTTGTTCCCCTGCCGGATATTCAGGCTATGCGGGATGCCCTGCTGGATTTGGCCCGTGCTCACAACATCAGGGGGACCATTTTGCTTGCCGCTGAGGGGTATAATGCCACCCTTGCGGGACTGCCCGATGATCTGGATGCCTTTCGCCGCCAACTTGCGGTGTTTCATCCCGCCTTTGCGGATGTGCATTGGGGGGAAAGCTGGCATGACACCGTTCCCTTTGGCACCATGAAAGTCCGGTTAAAGGCCGAAACCATCCGCATGAAACAACAGGCTCTGGATGTCGCCCTGTCACAGGGCGCCCATGTTGGCCCGTCAGAATGGGCCGATTTGATTCAGCAGGATGATGTGGTGGTCTTGGATACCCGCAACGCCTACGAAGTGGCCTTTGGCACC
>JBJTVN010000069.1:0-7761 GCA_046081225.1 Alphaproteobacteria bacterium | reverse complement strand
ATTGCCACGCCTCGGATCCTCAATATTTTCAATGTACTCGCGCATATGCTTTAGCATGCAAAACTCCTTCTCATGGGATCTTGCTGCCTATTTAAATCTTTTTGCGAATTTTAGCTAGATTCTAATGCGATTGCCCTGCATCGGGGTGCCAAAGCCCTTTCCCCCTGCGGCGCCTTCCCCTATAGTAGCGGTATGGTGGCCATACCCAATGAGTTTTTGGAACGTTTGCGTGAATCCGTGCGGATCGAGGATGTCGTTCGCGCCCGCATCCGCCTGAAAAAAGCAGGGCATGATTATAAGGGGCTATGTCCGTTTCATCAGGAAAAAACCCCGTCCTTTCACGTCATTCCCCACAAACAGTTTTTCCATTGCTTTGGCTGCGGCGCCAGCGGCGATGTGATTAAATTTGTGCAGGATTTTGATAAGGGCGGGTTTTTGGCAGCGGTAAAAACACTGGCCGATCTGGCGGGATTGCCCATCCCCAAAGCTGAGGCCCCACCCCCCTCTGCCGAAGAAACCCGCTATTTCACGCTGTATGAACAGGCCACGGCCTTTTATCACCACACCTTGGCCGGCGATGCGGGGGGACAGCGTTATTTGCAACAGCGGGGTATCCACACCGCCAGTGTCAAACAGTTTTCTTTGGGACTGGCCCCCGATGCATGGGACAGCCTGAGCCGTTTTCTAACCACCCGAGACCATCGCCCCCACGATATGGCAGAGGCGGGATTGTGCGTGCAAAAGGACCCCAAACGCCCCCCCTTTGATCGTTTTCGCCACCGTTTGATGTTTCCCATTCACAATCGCCAAGGCAAGGTCGTGGCCTTTGGGGGACGCACCCTGCCTGGGGAGGCCCTGACAGAACACGCCGATGCCCCCAAATACCTGAATTCCCCAGAAACAGAACATTTTCAAAAAAACCGGATGCTGTATGGACTGTTTCAGGCCCTGCCCACCCTCAGGAAAACCCGTCGCGTCACGGTGGTGGAGGGGTATACGGACGTCATTTTGTTGCACCAACATGGCTACACCGATGCCGTGGCCCCGTTGGGAACGGCCTTTACGGAAATGCAAATGACGCTGTTGTGGTCGTTGGTGGATCAGATGGTGGTGTGTTTTGATGGGGATGCGGCCGGTATGCGGGCGGCCGAACGCTGTATCCAGCGGATGCTGCCGGATTTGCGCCCTGAAAAATCCGTGGCCATTATGATGATGGATGCCGGTGAAGACCCCGCCAGCCTGATGGCCGCAGGGGGACAGGCCCGCTGGGATCAAATGCAAACCAACGCTCTGTCGATTCTGGATTTCTGGATGCGGATTCATCGTCAGGGTTTGGATGGATCGGGACACGAACGGGCGGCTTTGATGAAAACCCTGCTTGGCGATTGTGACGCCATTCGTGATCCGGATTTAAGGGCGTTTTATAAACAGGACATCCGTGATCGCTTTTATCAGGCCCGAACGCCCCCATCGCGTCTTTTGAAAAAACAAACCGTTGGGGTGGTTCAGGGGCCCCTGCCCTCCCCCAAGGGCAATCTGGATCGGGTGTGCTGCGCCCTGCTGGCGGACTTGGCGCACCATCCCGAGTGGCTGGAGGACGCGGCCGAGCTTTTGGGCCACATCACCTTTCCCAATCCCGCCATCGAAGAGATTCGCGCCCATCTGGTGGATCGGGCCGTGCAGGGGGTTGACAAAAGCCCCGAGCAACCCTATATCAATCCATCCGAGTGGATTCAGAATGCGCTTCAGGCGCTGGAACTTTGGAAGTCAGACGCCGTCATGCCCCCGTTATTTTTAAAGCCGTCCCATGATGTTTATAACCTTTGGCATGAAAGCTGCCTAAAGCTAAAACGCAGTTTGGACATGTCCCAATTTCGGAAAAAAAATGCCACAAGGCCCCTGCGATGAAACGCTTTTTTAACAATTTTGTGAACTAATCACCCTAAACCCCTGATCGGAGCTTTTGATTCCCATTATGGCTGAAAAAAAACATTTGGATACCATGGACACCGAAGAGGCTTTGGGATCGTCAGAAATTCTAACCTTCGAAGAGTCCTTTAAAAAACTTCGCAAAATTGGCAAGGTCAAAGGATACATCACCTATGACCAGCTGAATGATATTTTGCCCTCCGAGGCCTTTTCCTCTGAACAAATCGACGAAGTCATCGCCAAAATCGGGGCCGCCGGCATCGATATCGTGGATGACGATGATCTGGAGGGGCTGGAGGAAGAAGAAACCGCAAAAACCAAACGTCGTAAAGTCACCGACGATGACGAAACGGCCGATGATGCCGCCGCCGAAACCTTTGTGGGGGAAGAGCGCACATCGGGCAACATCGATGACAGCTCTGTGTCCCACTATGATGATCCCGTGCGGGTGTATCTGTCGGAAATGGGCAACAAGGGTCTGTTGTCCCGTGAAGGCGAAGTGGAAATTGCCAAACGGATCGAGGCCGGTCGCGAACGCATGATCGGGGGCATCTGTGAAAGCCCCCTGACCATGCTGGCCATCAGTGCATGGTATGATGCGTTAACCGAAAACAAAATCATGCTGCGGGATGTCATTGACTTAGAGGCCACATATGGGGCCGATGAAGAAGCGCCGGCAGAGCTGATGGATACCTTGCTCCCCTCTGAAGCGTTGAAACAAGAGAATGAATCCCCCGCAGAGGATACAAAAACCGAGGGTGAAGCCCCAGACGCCCCCCCATCCGATGACACAGACGAAGGTGCCGAAGCGGCCCCCAAGGACGAAGATGACGATGACGACGATGATGACGGCGATACTGAAGGGTTTGGTGTATCCCTTTCGGCCATGGAAGAGCGTTTAAAGCCCCAAGTGCTGGAAACCTTTAAAAAAATCAGTCTGGTTTACGAAGATTTGCGGGCCCTGCAGGAAAACCGCATTGACCTTTTGCAAAAAGGCCACGTGCTGCAGCCCCAAGACGAAGAAGCCTATAACACCAAACACAAAGACATTGTCACCCTGCTGGAAAGCATCCACCTGAACAACGAACGTTTGGAACAATTGGTGGAACAGCTGTACGGCATGAACAAATCCCTGATGCAGCAGGAAGGGAAACTGTTGCGTCTGGCCGAAAAATGCAAAATCAAACGCAGTGATTTTTTACAAAGCTATTTTGGCGCTGAACTGGACCCCACGTGGGTGGATCGCATGGCGGATCGAAAATCCAAGCCTTGGCAGATGTTTATTGAAAAATACTGTGATGAAATCACCGCAACACGGGAAATGATTTCCGAAATTTCCGCCCAAAGTGGCCTGCCCATTTCGGAATTTCGCCGCGTTGTGCAAACCGTGCAACGGGGGGAACGCGAATCCAACCGTGCCAAAAAAGAGATGATCGAGGCTAACCTGCGTCTGGTGATCTCCATTGCCAAAAAATACACCAACCGAGGCCTTCAATTTTTGGATTTGATCCAGGAAGGCAACATTGGCCTGATGAAAGCCGTGGATAAATTTGAATACCGTCGGGGATACAAATTTTCCACCTACGCCACGTGGTGGATCCGTCAGGCCATCACACGGTCCATTGCGGATCAGGCCCGAACCATTCGCATACCCGTCCATATGATTGAAACCATCAACAAAATCGTGCGCACGTCCCGCCAGATGATGCATGAAATTGGCCGCGAACCCACGCCCGAGGAATTGGCCGTCAAGCTGCAAATGCCGCTGGATAAAGTCCGCAAGGTCATGAAAATCGCCAAAGAGCCCATCAGTCTGGAAACGCCCGTGGGGGATGAAGAAGATAGCTCCCTTGGGGATTTCATTGAGGATAAAAACACCATCATCCCCCTGGATGCCGCCATCCATGGCAACCTAAAGGATACCACCACCAAAATCCTCTCCACCCTAACCGCGCGAGAAGAGCGCGTTTTGCGTATGCGCTTTGGTATCGGCATGAACACCGATCACACGCTAGAGGAAGTGGGTCAGCAATTCTCTGTCACCCGAGAGCGTATCCGCCAAATCGAGGCCAAAGCCCTGCGGAAACTGAAACACCCCTCGCGGTCCCGTCAGCTGAGAAGTTTTTTGGACACATAATCCTTGGCGGTGGATAAGGCCAACGCCCACCCCCTCCGCCATCCTTGTCCCCGCAAGCCCCTTTTGTCCCCTGAATATCAGGAGGATTTTTACAGGCTTGTTTTTTTATCCCTTTTGTGCGATACCGTGCGTGATTTTCAGGAAGGAACGGATGCCACCGTCATGACACAACCCCTTTTGCCGCCCGATTATATCCCCTCAGATCAAGATCCCTATATGAACGAGCTGATGCTCGCCTATTTTCGGGAAAAATTACTGCTGTGGAAAAAAGAGATTATCCGTGAATCCACCGAAACACTGGATCACCTGCGCCAAGAAGAGCTGCGCCAGCCCGATGATGCGGATCGTGCCACCCTAGAAACCGAGCAGGAAATTGAACTGCGCACACGGGATCGGCAGCGGAAACTGCTTGGGAAAATTGATCTGGCCATTGCCCGTATTGACAGCGGGGATTATGGATACTGCGAAGAAACAGGGGAGCCCATCGGGGTACGTCGCTTGTTGGCCCGTCCCATCGCCACCCTGTGCATCGAGGCCCAAGAACGTCATGAACGTCATGAAAAAACCCACCGAGAGGATGAAATTTTGTGACACCCCTACCCCTTCAGATTCTGGATCATGGGCGGGATCTTCCCCTGCCCTGCTATGCCACCATGCACAGTGCGGGTGTGGATTTGCTGGCCGCCGTCAAACAGGGTGAAGAGATCACTTTGAATCCCATGGCCCGCGCCCTGATCCCCACAGGTCTGGCCATGGCCCTGCCCGATGGGTTCGAGGCCCAAATTCGCCCCCGTTCTGGCCTGGCCCTGAACCACGGCATCACATGTTTGAACAGTCCCGGCACCATTGATGCGGATTATCGGGGCGAAATCAAGGTTATGCTGATCAATTTGGGCACCGAGCCCTTTATCATCACCCGCGGCATGCGAATTGCCCAGATGGTGGTGGCGCGTTATGTGCAGGTGACGTTTCTGCCGACAGATACTCTGCCCACCACACAGCGCGGTTCGGGCGGCTTTGGGTCCACGGGTTTGCATTAGGGGCATGGCCAACATCCTTCCCGCACAGCGGATGTTACAGGCTGCCCTTGGGGGGGCATGCACGGCTTTGCTTTGGGGCTTGGGAACCGTATCGCCCCAGCGGGCAGCCCGCATCACAGGGGCCATTGCCAAAACCTTGGGTCCTTATACAGGAAAACAAGATCTGTTGCTGCGCAATCTGGCCTTTGGTTTGCCCGCGTGTGAAAATCCTGAGGACATCGCCCGCCGCGTTTGGGAAAATTTGGGCATGGTGGTGGGGGAATTTCCCCACGGAAAGGCCTTTTACAACACAGAAACAGCGGATGCCCATCTGGAGATCGTAGGGGCAGAGCACTTTGATTATGCCCTGAACCATGGCCCCGTTTTGTTCATCAGTGGGCATTTTGGGAACTGGGAGGTGTTTGTGGCGGTAGCAGCACGTTATGGGGCCCCGTTTCGTCGATTTTATCGACCCTCCAACAATCCTTTTTTGGAAACGTTGATTCAGCGCATTCGCAATCAAATCCCCGGTGGTTTTGTGGCCAAAAGCACCGCACGCGAAGTGGTGGCCTGTATCAAAGCGGGGGAACATTTGGGGTTTCTGATCGATCAAAAAACACGCCACGGCGATGATGTGATGTTTTTGGGGCACCCCACCAAATTCCCCGCGACCCCTTTTGAACTGGCACTGCGCTACCATTTGCCCCTGATGCCCGCACGGTGCCAGAGGTTGGGGCCCGCCCATCACCGCATCACCCTTTACCCCCCCATGCTGGGAAACCCTGATCTTCAGGGACGTGACCGCAGGGTGGATCTGATCCAACGGGCGGCCACCCTCATGGAAAGCTGGATTCAGGAAACACCACAGGATTGGTTGTGGCTGCATGATCGCTGGTTGCTGGGCAAACAACACCGACCACCGGCGGTGATCATGAAATCCGATCCCTCAGAGGCATCAGGGGCCTAAGATCTACCCCTGCCGGTAACTCAGAGCCTCTTGCAAATGGGGCATGGCAATACGCGGGGATTCAGCCATATCGGCAATGGTGCGGGCCACACGCAACACGCGGTTATAACCCCGTGCGGACAGGCGTAATTTTTCCGCCGCATTTTGCAAAAACGTTTCACACGCCCCATCCAGTTGGGTTTGGGCGTAGAGTAAATCCCCGTCAATTTCGGCATTGAGTTTTTTTTGATAGGGGGCATAGCGTTGACGCTGCAAATCTCGGGTTCGGGTGACACGGGCGCGGACCGTGGCGCTATCTTCCCCCACGGCGATACGGCTGAGTTCATAGGGTTTCACAGGCTCCACATCCAGACGCAAATCTATCCGATCCAACAGGGGCCCCGAAAGGCGGCGCGTATAATCCTCACCGCAGGCTGGGGCGCGGGAACAGGCCCGTTCAACATCCGTTAAATACCCACAGCGGCAGGGATTCATGGCCGCCACCAGTTGAATGTTGGCAGGATAGGTCACATGGGCGTTGGCCCGCGAAACGGTGGTGTATCCCGTTTCCAGGGGCTGACGCAGGGAATCAAGGGCCGCCCGCTGAAATTCCGGCAGCTCATCCAAAAACAAAATGCCCTGATGGGCCAACGAGATTTCCCCAGGCTTAGCCCGAATACCCCCACCCACAAGGGCTGGAATCGAGGCTGAATGATGGGGATCGCGATAAGGACGCTCCATAATCAGCATCCCTTCCTTGAGCTGGCCAGCGATGCTGTGGATCATGCTGACTTCCAAAGCCTCTTCGGGGAAAAGGGGCGGCAAAATGGTGGTCATGCGCGAGGCCAGCAAAGATTTACCCGCCCCAGGGGGCCCCGAAAGCAGAACGTTGTGACCCCCACTGGCGGCAATTTCCATGACGCGCTTGGCACTTTCTTGGCCGCGTACATCCCGCCAGTCCCCCCGAGGTTTCGAGGCATCTTGGGCCATAGGATGGGGGGGGCTGAGGCGTTGCCGCTGCAGGATATGGTTGGTCAAAGCCACCAAAGAATCCGGCGCCAAAATGGACAAATCCCCCGCCCAGGCGGCTTCGCTGCCGTTGCCTTCGGGACAAATCAGACCGCAGCCTTGCGCGTTGGCATGAACCGCCGCAGGCAAAATGCCACTCACAGGGGTCAGAAGGCCATCCAAGGCCAATTCCCCCATAGCATAATAGACATCAACGGCGGCTTGGGGAATCACCCCCATGCTGATCAACAAACCCAACGCAATGGGCAGATCAAAATGATTGCCCTCTTTGGGCACATCTGCCGGAGACAGATTCACGGTGATGCGTTTGGGGGGCAGGGCCATACCGATGGCATGAAGGGCAGAACGCACCCGCTCCCGAGATTCCGCCACAGCCTTATCCGCCAACCCCACAATTTGAAACCCGGGGATTCCGTTGGCCAAATGGACCTGAACGTCAATGTCCAGCACATCCATGCCATAAAAACTAGAGGTCCGTACCCGCGCAACCATGGGGATCATCTCAACAAAGAAACAACCCTACAAAAGTATGTTTCGGGGGGCAAGGGCCTTGTGATTGGGCTGTCAAAGCAAATTAGAAATGTCCGCTTTGAGCAAATTAAGAATGTCCGCTTTAGGTTTTTTTGAGTTGTGGGGGAATGGGTAGCTTTTTATCCATAAATCCACAGCCTTTTTTTCAGGGCTTTTTATAAAACCTTTTG
>JBJTVN010000068.1:0-4697 GCA_046081225.1 Alphaproteobacteria bacterium | reverse complement strand
GCCGAGGTATGAATACGCCCACTGGATTCCGTATCCGGCACCCGCTGCACCCGATGCACACCGGATTCAAATTTCAGTTGGGCGTAGGCCCCCCGTCCCTCTAGGGTCATCACAACCTCTTTGACGCCCCCCATGCCTGTTTCCGAAAGTTGATCAATATCCACGCGCCAATGGTGGCGTTCGGCGTAACGGGTATACATGCGAAACAAATCGCCGGCAAACAGGGCGGCCTCGTCGCCCCCCGTGCCGGCGCGGATTTCCACAATGACGTTGCGATCATCATCGGCGTCCTTAGGGATCAAGGCCAAGGCAATCTGGTGTTCCAAGTGGGTCAGGGTCTCTTTGCAGGTGTGACGGTCTTGCTCGGCCAAATCCCTGAATTCCGAATCCATGTCCGGATCGGTGATGATGTCTTCGGCCTCTTTCAGGCCCTTTTGGGCGGCGTGATAGGCCTCGATCATGTCAATCAGGGGCTCCAGCTCAGAAAACTCGCGGGAATACTTCACAAAGGTTTCCTGATCCAAACGCTCTGTTTGGGACAGGGCATCCCGCACCACGGCATAGCGCTGGGCCACGGCCTGCAAAGCTTCGGAAAATCCTTTAAACATACACAATCCTTCTGGGCTTCATACCTTTTGTGCCCATGGCATGGGCAACCTATCGCTGGCTCTGGGTATACTGGGAATTGCAAAAAAAGCAAGCCTTGGCGGTGGTATACCTATCGCATCTGAAGAGTATCGCTGGCTGCGCGTTCGTCTTAGCCTTGTTTGTGTACGTTTAGTACACGGCACTCGGCTGCGGCGACGCTCGCCTACCGATACTCTCCATCTGCAATAGGTATACATTTTAAAAAATTTTCGTTTAGGATGGCTTTACATTCTGTTATTGTCAGGGTACATAGAATGCTTATCGCATCTTGGTTGCGTCCAAATGCATAGCGAATAAAAACGAACACAAAAGGATTTTTTATGACCGTATTTTACCCTTCTGAAAAAACATGTCTTTTTATCGATGGGGCTAACCTTTACGCGGCGGCCAAGGCTCTGAATTTTGATATCGACTATCAGAAGCTGCTTTCTTTTTTCTCGAAACGTGGCCGTTTGGTGCGTGCCTTTTATTACACGACGTTGATTGAGGATCAGGAATACTCCCCCATCAAGCCCTTGGTGGACTGGCTGGATTATAACGGTTTCACCATGGTGACAAAACCGGCCCGTGAATTTACGGATGCCTTTGGTCGCCGCAAAGTCAAAGGCAATATGGACATAGAGCTGGCCCTGGACATGATCGAAATGGCCCAGCATATGGATCATCTGGTTTTGTTTTCCGGTGATGGTGATTTCAAACGTCTGATTCAGGTGGTGCAAAACAAAGGTGTTCGCGTTTCTGTGGTCAGCACCATTGAAACCAACCCTGCCATGGTGGCAGATGAACTGCGTCGCCAAGCGGATCATTTTATTGAGCTGTCCAAGCTGGCCCAACACATTGCCCGCGATGGCAGTGCAGAAGAGCGCCGCGAAAGTCAGGCCGCCCGCCGTGCCCAGTTCGAGGAATCCAAAAACGTCACCGAATCCGAAGAGCGCAGCTCCAGCATGGCCCTTTAACGGGGCCTTGGTGCGTTTTGATCAGCTGCATATCCCGCCTTTCTGTGGGCTTTGTCCCCGTTTGTGCGCCTTTCGCAGGGACAATGCCCTTAAAAAGCCCTCTTATCACAATGCCCCCGTGCCTTCCTTTGGGGATCTGTCCGCCCGTTTTTTGATTGTGGGGCTGGCCCCTGGTTTTTCCGGTGCCAACGCCACGGGGCGTCCCTTTACGGGGGATTATGCCGGTGATGTTTTGTACCCTGCTTTGCTGGCATATGGTTTGGCTTTGGGGGATTATGGGGCCTGTGTTGAGGATACGCTGCGTCTGGTGGACACCCGCATCACCAACACCGTGCGCTGCGTCCCCCCCCAAAACAAACCCACCCCACAGGAAATTCGCACCTGTGGAACCTTCTTGGCTGAGGAAATTCAGGCCATGCCCCATCTGGCCGTGATTTTGACGTTGGGGAAAATTGCCTATGATACGACCCTGACCCTTTTGGGGGGCAATCCCAGACGTAACCCGTTTTCCCACGGCGCTGTCAGAACGCAGGGGCGTTATACCGTCATCGCCAGTTATCATACATCCCGCTACAATATGAACACGCGGCGCCTGACACAGGCCATGTTTGATGCCATTATGGGCACGGTTTTGGAAAAGATACACGACGCTGCGGCGATATCGGATGTTTGACGGAAATCCTCTTGCCTCGATCTGGCCTTGAGAGTATGAAAGGAAAGGGGCGCAAATGATAAAAATGCCCCCGTTTTGTTTTTTCTTTATGTGATACGTTATGCCTGAAAATTCTCTGATTCCCATCACATCGGCGTTGATTTCTGTTTCGGACAAAACAGGGCTAATGGATTTTGTGCGGGTGCTGGTGGGGTATGGTGTGTCCATCATCTCCACAGGGGGCACAGCAGAGGCGTTAAAAGCTGAAGGTCTGCCCGTTACCGATGTGTCCCATGTGACCAAATTTCCCGAAATTTTGGATGGTCGCGTCAAGACCTTGCACCCCAAAATCCACGGGGGCATTTTGGCCAAACGTCGGGATGCGGTCCATCAAGAGCAAATGGAAAAACACGGCATTGCCCCCATTGATCTGGTGGTGGTGAATCTATATCCCTTTGCCGAGGTTTACAAAGGGGGGCACCCTTGGCAGGCCTGCATCGAAAAAATCGATGTGGGGGGGCCGGCCATGATTCGGGCCGCCGCCAAAAATTATCATGATGTTGCTGTGGCCACATCCCCCGATCACTATGGGGATATTTTACAGGCCATGGAATCTCATAAAGGCTGCACAGATCTGGCCCTGCGTTGCCGCTTGGCCCAAGAGGCCTTTGCCCACACAGGGGCCTATGATGCCATGATTGCGGGGGCGTTTACCAAACACAGGGGCGATACGTTCCCCCAAACCCATCTGCAGGTGGGCCATTTGAAAGAGGTTTTGCGCTACGGCGAAAACATGCACCAGCGGGCGGCTCTGTATGTCACGGATACCCCCGTGTTTTGTCCCGCGCAGGCAAAACAACTTCAGGGCAAAGACCTGAGCTATAACAACCTGAACGATGCCGACGCGGCCTTTGCGTTGGTGTCTGAGTTTTCTGAGCCCACGGCGGCCATCATCAAACATGCCAACCCCTGCGGTGTGGCGTCCCACCCCACCTTGCTTGCTGAGGCCTTCAAAGAAGCCTATCACGCCGATCCCATCAGTGCCTTTGGCGGGATTGTGGCCTTTAACACGGAACTGGATGAAGTCACAGCCCAAGCCCTGTCCCCCCATTTTCTCGAAGCTGTTATTGCCCCCAGCATCAACCACAAAGCCGAGGTGATTCTCTCTGCCAAACGGTCCCTGCGGGTGTTGATCACGGGGGGCCTGTTGCCCAAAACGCAGGATGGGTGGTTTCACCAAACCCTGAGCGGTGGCTTTTTGCTGCAGGATCGGGATTTGGCCCAATATGATCCCAATACCTTTCGCGTGGTGACCCAACGGACTCCCAACCAGCGGGAACTGCGCGATCTTCTTTTTGCCATGCGGGTGGTGCGGCATGTGAAATCCAACGCCATTGTGTACGCCAAAAACGGCATCACCGTGGGCATCGGCGCAGGACAAATGAGCCGCGTTGACGCCGCCCGCCTCGCCGCCCAAAAGGCCCAAGACATTGCCGCGCACTTGGGCAAAGAAAATGCAGAAACGCAGGGGTCCGTGGTGGCCTCGGACGCATTTTTTCCCTTTGCGGATGGGTTGATTGCGGCCATGAAAGCGGGGGCCACCGCCATCGTTCAACCTGGGGGATCCAAGCGCGACGAAGAGGTCATCGCCGCCGCCGACGCCCACGGGGCGGCCATGGTGTTTACCGATATTCGGGCCTTTCGGCACTGACCTTTTGACTTACATCGCCCCACTGGGTATCAATTGTCCCAAAGGATCCACGGGCTTGCCCCTATAGCGGATTTCAAAATGCAGCTGGGGGCGCGTGACGGATCCCGTTTGTCCTACGGTGGCAACGGCTTCGCCGGCGGCGATCCTGTCGCCTTTTTGAACTAGGATTTTCTCCGCATGGGCATAGGCGGTGACCCACTGATCATCATGACGCACCAAAACCAGATTGCCGAAGCCCTTAACTTCATTGCCCACATAAATCACTTTGCCCCCATCAGCGGCGCGAATTTTTGTGCCCCGATGGGCGGCAATGTTGATGCCGTCGTTTTGTTGGCCGCCGTCTTTTTGACCAAAGCTGGATAACAGGGGGCCCCGCAATGGCCACGAAAATTTTTCAGACCGTTTCACCGACGGTGGGGGCGGGATATCTTGCTGTTGAGACCGGACACGTTCAATGGTGACGGATTTGGGACCACTTTGGGACTGTTTGGGCAAAGCCGATGGATCGCCCAAATACAAAACTTGTCCAGGGTGAATGGTATACGGTGGCTTTAATTGATTCCAACGGGACAATAAAGAGACGGTTGTGCCTGTTTTTAGGGCAATTTTAGAGACGCTGTCCCCCTTTTGAACGCGGTAGGTTTGGGTATAGACCCCCCCCGAAGACGGCCCCCGCGGGGACGTGGCGCATGCAGATACCAACAAACAAAGCGCAAGCATCAGGAAAAAA
>JBJTVN010000067.1:0-1510 GCA_046081225.1 Alphaproteobacteria bacterium | reverse complement strand
CAGGCCAGCATCGACAACACCCCCGCCGAAGGGGGCCGTCCCCGATTGTATTTTCCCATACCCGTTGAGGCCGCCCAGCCCCTGATGATGGTGCTGACCCGCAAAGAGCCCTTTCGCACGGTGGAGGTCCAGCGTCTGACCCTGATGGGGTCTCTGCTGGCGTCGTATCTGGACGCCCTGCATTATTTGCGGGAACGGCAAATGCTATCCCGCTATATGCCCCAAACGGTGGTGGAGGGCATGCTGCAAAACCCCACCGTGGATTTGGGCGGGACCGAGCGTCAGGTCACCGTCCTGTTCACCGACATTCGGGATTTTACGGGCATCACTCAGCGGCTGGGGGCGGCGCGAACGGTGTCTTTGCTGAATATGGTTTATGAATTGATTGTTGAGGACATTCGGTCCTGCCAAGGCATCGTCGATAAATACATGGGGGACGGCGTGCTGGCGATTTTTGGCACCCCCATTCCCACGCATGAACACGCCACCATGGCGTACCGCGCCGCCCGCCAGATTCACGAACGCCTGCAACTGCACCAAAGCCGCTTTCTCCACCCCGTTCAGGTGGGCATCACCCTGTCCACGGGGGAGGTCATTTCCGGCAACATCGTGGTTCACGACCGCATGGATTACACCGTCATTGGCAACTGCGTGAATTATGCCGTTAAATTACAGGCCTTTTGCAAAAAATACACCTGCCCCATCCTGATGGACCGCGCCACCTACGCCGCCCTGAACGACCACGACAAACAAGACTGTCAGGATCTGGATCACATTTTGTATGGGGTGTGGCCGGGGGGGTGAGGCATACTATGCCTTTCCGAGGTCACCTCCCTGCCCCGGATTAACTATTGATTGTCCAAATTGTCCAAATTGTCCAACAAAGTCAGCAAGGGTTTTTACGGTTGCTGTGTCCTCGGGAATTTTCTTCTTCACATAATGTGTTGGCAAATCTCCTGTCACTTGAAAGAAGTACGTAGCGCCTATACCTTGGGCAACCTTTGCTTCGTAAGTTTGATCCCCCACATAAACCAAAGGCCCTTTTTCGGGGTAATGCTGGCGATATAATCTTATTTTGCTTTGTTCATTACCACCACCAAAAAAGTCATACGCTGGCCCAATCATCACCGTTTCAAAAACATCCTGTAAACTTTTTGGCAGTTGAAAATCGGGGTCGTTTTGGATCGTCAACAAAGACACTCTGCACCCAAGGTTTTTCAGATTAATGACACTTTCTGCATCAATGTGTGGTTCCGGCAATGGAGGGAAAGAATTTTTTGCAATAAGGTCTTCTATGAGGCCTTGTGCTGCTTTCATTGCCTCCCTAGAACAACCAGATTCATGAAGGATTCTGTTAATGGCATATAAATATTTGTTATGCTTGAGCCCCTTGCAAAATTAGATAGATTGGGGTGATTTGGTAGAAAGTGAGAGGAAAAAGGGGGAAAGCGTGCCATACAGGGTTTGAAAAAAGCCTGTAGAAAGGACACCGAGCATGGCACTGGGTCAG
>JBJTVN010000066.1:0-4734 GCA_046081225.1 Alphaproteobacteria bacterium | reverse complement strand
CCCTGTTTATCGGGCGCGGCCCCAGTTATGCCGTGGCGCTGGAGGGGGCGCTGAAGCTCAAAGAGCTTTCATATATCCACGCCGAAGCCCTGGCCGCTGGTGAATTAAAACATGGGTCCATCGCGCTGGTGGATGAACATTTGCCCGTGGTGGCCTTGGCCCCCACCGATGCCCTGTTTGAAAAAACCGCCAGCAATATCGAGGAAATCGCCGCCCGCCAAGGCCAACTCATCATCATCACCGACCGACAGGGCGCATCCCGTTTGCAGCGTTTTGCCCATACCCTGATCACCCTGCCAGAAACCACCCCGCTGAGTATGCCCCTGATTTACACCCTGCCCCTGCAACTGCTGGCCTATCACGTGGCTTTGGCACGGGGCACCGATATCGATCAACCACGCAATCTGGCCAAGTCTGTGACGGGGGAGTAGGAGGGATTTAAAACTTCCATATCCCTTTTAAGCGGGCGGGAACATACAAACGATCGGCGTTGTCGTTGCTGTTGGTGTTGCCGTTGGCAAAGGAACTGTCGTCGTCTTTCAGTTTAAAGGTATAATAGACGCCTGTTTCTAGTCCCAAGGCGAAATCGCGGCTGATGGGGTAAAGAAACCCGATGTCCAGACCCAGTGTGGGCACAAAGCTGTCATCAAACAGATTCAGTGTCCCCAGATCCGATCCCGCAGTGTTTAAAGACGCCCCAAACCCAGGCACATACCGCATCCCTGCCGCCGCCCCCATGTAGGGGGTAAAGCCCGTGTTGTCCAAATCAAAGAAATAACGATACCCCACATCCAGTCCATATGATTTGTAGTCATCAAAAGAGGCCATCAGATCGGCAGTGCCGATTTTTCCCAACGTCACGGTATCCCCACTGGCAGTGCTGTAGGACAGGCGCCCGAAGACTTCTGAAAAACGGGTGACGGCATAAGAGGCCTCAAAACCCGTGGTCAAGGCGCTGCCGTAAACATCGTTAAATGTGGTTTTTTCCACCGTGACATCAGATGTTGTGCCCCCTGATACATATTGCCAGCGGTCAGAATCCACCAAATCGCTGTTGATATCTGTATCCAGTCCTGCCGTAATCGACCCACGCCAGTTTCCAGGATCAGGCATCTGCACCGGAGGCTCGGCCCCCGCAGGCTGAGAAAGAAGGCTGAGCCCACACAAGGCCCAAAGGTATGCCGGCAAATGTTTCATAAAAAGTCCCTCCCCTTATATTTTGTTAAGGTTTTCCTAGGACTGTATCGTGAGAAGACTAAAAAAAGGTTTAAAACCCATGGCATCATTGGGGAGGAAGTTACACAAAAAAAATCTTGCACGTTGATGGGAAATCTTTATAGTCTCTGCTTTCGGGTTCCCTGATAAGGAGCTTTTTCTTTGATGATGACATTTTGAGTTGCTATGCCTTTATACGAATGTGTTGTTTTGGGACGCCAAGAGCTTTCTTCTACGCAAGTGGAGGCCTTGGATGCCACCATTGTGGAGTGTTTGACCACGGAACAGGGTCAGGTTTTGAAAAAAGAATCTTGGGGCAGTCGTCAGCTGGCCTATAAAATCAACAAAAACAAAAAGGCCCACTATCTGTATTTTGAAATTGATGCCCCCTCTGTGGCCGTTGACGAGCTTCACCGCCGTTTGCGGATTCATGATGACGTTCTGCGCAGCCTGTTTGTGCGTGTGGATGCGTTCATTGAGGGCGAAACCGCCATGATGAAAAACAAAGACGAACAATCCCGTCGTTTTGGGGGCGCCCCCCGCTCTGCGGTATCGGATCAGGGATATCGTCCCAGTGCCAAACCTGTAACGGAGTCAGAAGATGCAGAATAATCGTCGAGGTCGTGACAAAGACAAGGACAAAGAGAAAAACGCCCAAGGCGGTGCTATGCGCCGTTCCATGTTTCGTCGTCCCAAATCCTGTCCCTTTTCTGGCGACAATGCCCCTGTGATTGATTATAAAGACATCCCCCTGCTGGAGCGTTATGTGTCCGAGCGTGGCAAGATCATCCCCAGTCGTATTGGCACCGTGTCCCAAAAGAAACAGCGGGATCTGGCCAACGCCATCAAGCGGGCCCGTTTTTTGGGTTTGATGCCCTACGTGGTCCAATAAGTTTTTCTGCTGCCACGCCGCGAGACACGTCGTTAAGAGAGATTCCCTGTGCCCCTCATGCTTTTTCCTGTGGAAAGATATGGGGAGGGGGCTTTTGACCTCGGGATTCCGAAGGCTGCTCCCCACCCCCACACTTTTCTTTTGACCTCAAGGGGTGCGCTTCGCCGAGGCGAAAAAAATCATCCTCCCTCAGCCCGCGCCGCGGGCTTCAGTCCGGTATTTTTCCCGCCTCGCCCCTTGACCTCAAAAGAAAACCGTCCCGCCCCGCAGCCTTCCCCCCTCTCTTCCCTCGTGCTATAAAAAGAAAAGCCCCTCACCACCCATGACCCCATCCTTGTCTTTTCGTCGTTTGGATGCCTTAACTGCCATGGTGGGGTGTGGCGTGTTGTCGGCGTTGTTTTTTTTGTCCCCATCGTTTTTGCCCACGTTTCCCGCAGTGGCGTTTTCGTTGTTTGATGTGTTGCCATTGTTGGTGGGTGGGTTGGTGTATGGGTGGGTTTATGGCTTGGGGGCGGGACTTTTGGGGGCCCTGGGGGTGGCGGTGGCCCAGGGGGTGGGGCTGTCGTTGCCCGATGTCCCCACGGCCCATATGTCCATTTTGTTTTTCGCAGAGAACACGGTGCCTGCCGCTTTTTTTGTGCATATGGCCTATAGCATCCCCCAGTATTTGCGGGATCATCCTTTTCCCCTGAATTTGCCGCCCCCCATTGTGTTGCAGGGGTCTATGACGGGCAGCGTGACGCTGTATGCCATGGTGTTAACCGTCATCATGACGATCCTGCTGGATGCCCAAGCGGTCCAAGCGATGCTGGAGGACACCCTGCAGGCGGTGGGACAAGCCGATCCCCAAACCCTGAAACTCCTACACCAAGCCTGGGGTCCCGATATTGTCCATGAATTGGCCGCGGCGGTGCCTGGGTTGTCGGCTTTGGGGTGGCTGGTGGGTTTTTGTATCAATATCATTGTAGCGATTCGGTTCTGGTCAAAAATCGCCCATACCCCCGCGCCCATGTTGAAGATGGCATGGTTCCGCCTGCCCCGCTGGCTGGTGGGGTGGGTGTTTGTGCTGGGGGTGGTGCTGATGCTGCACACGCGGGAGGTTTTGATGCTGCCACAGGATGTGTTTTCTTTGCTGAACAATATCTTGATGGTGACGTTGGCGGGGTTTTTTTTCAACGGGGCGGGTGTGTTTCATCAGATGGCGGGAAAACGGCGGTTTTTAATCCCCTTGTTTTATGGCGCGTTTTTGTTTATTCCGTTGTTGATTTACGTGGTGGCTATGGTAGGGTTGATGGACCCCATCGTGTCCATGCGTCGTGATGTGTATCCAACAGAGAAAGGCTAAAGACATTATGCAGGTTTTGTTACAGGAAAATATTCGCAAATTGGGAAAATTGGGTGACGTTGTCACCGTCAAGACGGGATACGCCCGCAATTTCCTGTTGCCCCGTGGTTTGGCCGTGACCGCCAGCAAAGGCAACATCGTGGCCTTTGCGGATCGCAAGGCCCAGCTGCAGCAACAGGACCAAGACCGCAAAGCCGCCGCCCAGAATCTGGCCAAGGCTTTGGATGGCTTCCGCATCACCCTGATTCGTCGCGCGGGCGAAAGTGGCCAGCTGTACGGGGGTGTTTCCACCACAGATTTGCTGAACGCGCTAAAAGACAACGGCTTTACCCTGGAAAAAAGCCAGATTCTGTTTGATCGCCCCATCAAAACCATTGGCGTGCACGCCTATACGGTGGTGTTGCATGCGGATGTGGCAGTATCCATTCTGGTGAACGTGGCCAAATCCATCGAAGAAGCCGAAAGCCAAGCCGTGGCCCATGCCTCTTAGGACCCAAGGGGGCGCCCCGTGGAAAAAATCCTAGAACAGGGCCTGTTTGCCAGCCGTTGGTTGATGGCCCCCATGTATGTGGGGTTGTGTTTGTGCCTGATGATCTTGCTGGTGAGTTTTGGCAAAGAGTTTTTGGTGCTGGTGGAAAAAATCCCCCAAATGACCCAGAACGATGCCATTTTGGGGGCTTTGACCCTGATTGATCTGTCTTTGGCGGCCAATTTGGTGTTGATTGTGATTTTGTCCGGCTATGAAAATTTCGTATCCCGTTTGGATATCGAGGACCACAAAGACGTCCCCGCATGGTTCGGGTCGGTGGATTTTTCCCAGTTAAAAATGAAACTGGTGGCCTCCATCGTCGCCATTTCGGGGATTCATCTGCTGAAGGTTTTTATGGACGTCAACAAAACCGACGCCGAATCCATCAAAACCATGATCGTGATTCATCTGGTGTTTGTGATTTCTGGCGTACTTCTGGCCCTGATGGACTTTATTGCTGCCAAGGCCAAGACGATGAAGAAGGGGTAGGGGTTAGCGACTAAGAGCAGCCTACATCTGTAGAGTGTTCTGGATTTCCCCCAATTTTTTTTGCCACTTTAAAATATCAGAACCTGCTTGTAAAACATCAAAACCAATAGTGCTATGGGTTTTTAGCCTTTGTTCATTCCACAGTTCACAAAGCTTACTGACTCTGTTTTGACAGGCTTGAATTACAAGTAGACAGAGCCCCTTGCAAAATTCCCGATGCGTGAGGTGGGATAGGGGTATTTTTCTTGTTGTTTAGGCCGACAG
>JBJTVN010000065.1:0-6145 GCA_046081225.1 Alphaproteobacteria bacterium | reverse complement strand
GTTTTTCTGGCGGGCAAGCGATCTAGGAAAATTTCAGCCATGGCCAGGTGGCGAATGCCCCCCAAATGGTCCAGTACGGACGGGTGAATCGTGCCAAAATAGGCCACAGGCTGCCGTGGGCCCAACCCCCATCCCCACGATTGGCCTGGGTGATAAAAGGCTGGCAACCCCGAAGACAATCCCGTCAAAGATTCCGCATCATACCCCAACAGGGTCAAAAGGTTCGCCGCCATCCCCTTGATATCAAAGGGATCCGCACCGTTATCGTGTCCATGCCACGTTTTTTGGGGGCTGGCCCAACACAAAAATGCTAAGCTGTTTTCCTGACGACGGCTGGGGTAAATGGGGCCCATTTCAAACAAACGGGTTAATCCCGTGTTATGACGGGCGTTATAATCCGCCGTTTTCAGCATGTTGGGAATCAACGAGGGACGCAAAACATCCAAAGCGTCACTGATGGGATTCTGCAGGCCCACAACCTCGGTTGAATCCCCCAAAACCTCCAGCCACGCCCGCGACGTAAAAGAAAACGATAGGGTTTCATCATACCCCTGATGACACAAATACGACACCGCTGGGGTATAGACAGAATGCCCACGACTGGGGGCTACAGCAGGCAACGCAAGGGAAGGCAGCGATGCCATCCCCATAACCCGCAAAACTTCTTCCACCAAATCCTCGGCCCGCGACAGATCAAAACGCCACGAAGGGGGAAGAACATGGGGACCATCCCACGTACAGCCCAAATGCCTGAGAATCTCCCTGCATCGTGCCTCTTCAGATGGCATACCCGTTAAACGGGATACTAGGGCGGGGTCAAAGGGAATCGCAGTGCGTTTTGGCAGAAACGTGGGTTCCGATACGGTTTGCAGGCCCGTCCATTGGCCCCCCGTTATATGGCAAATCTCTGTAATGGCCTGCTCAAGGCCGAATTGGGTGGATGCGGGGTCCACGCCCCGCTCGAACCGCATTCTGGCATCGGAGGTCAGTGACAAGGCCTGTCCCGTGCGGGCAATGACCGAGGGCTGAAACCACGCCGATTCCAGTACAATCCGGCGCGTTTGGGGGGTGCATGCGGTCCGTTTTCCCCCCAAGATACCCGCCAGACAGATGACCCCTTGATCATCCGCAATCACCAAAGCCCCCGCAGGCAGGGTGTAGACTTGGTCGTCTAGGCCTTCAAAACGCTCCCCCCCCTCTGAAAGGCGCAGCGTGATATCCCCCACAATCGTGTCCGCATCAAAGGCATGAAGGGGGCGATTGTATCCGTGACTGATGATGTTGGTGATATCGACAATACCAGAAATCACCTTCAGCCCTGCGGCCTGCATCCGTTTTTGCCAAAAAGCGGGTGTGTCTGCGTTTGTGACCCCCTCAATCAGGGCCAGCGAAAAAAGAGGGCATGCCTCTGGTGCCTCATTATGAATGCAGGGCATGGGGCTTTGGGACACAAGAGACGGTGCCGTGACTGTCATGGGCCTGAGTTTGCCAAACCCTGCCGCCGCCAAATCACGGGCCACCCCGTAAATGCCAAAGCAATCCCCCCGATTGGGGGTAATGGCGATGTCAAACAGGATATCATTGACCCCCAAAGCCTCTGCCAGCGAAACATTCAGGGGTGTTTCATCCGGCAGCGCGATGATGCCGTGACCATCGGTGTCAAGGCATAACTCAGCCGCCGAACACAGCATCCCCTGACTTTCCACCCCGCGAATGGAGGATGGTTTTAGGGTTACGTTCAGCCCCGGAACAAACGTTCCTGGCAATCCCAAAACCGCCTTCATGCCAGCCCGCGCATTGGGGGCACCGCAGACGATCTGCAGATCTTTGTGGTGCTGGGTGTCCACACGACAAACTTGCAATTTTTCCGCGTTGGGGTGTCGCTGGGTGGACACAATATGGGCAATGCAAAAGGGGGCTAGGGCGGATGCAGGATCCTCCAAAGATTCCACCTCTAAACCCAAGGCCGTAAGGCCATCAGCAAGCTGCTGAGGGGAAGCCGTTGTTTCCAAAAAATCAAACAACCAGGACGCAGGAATTTTCATAACGAATCATCGATAAAACAAACACAAAACGGGACACTGACTGTGACAAAAACACCCGCCTGCGTCAATGCCATATGAGCCATAAGAGTCTGAATCAGGGTCTGCCAAAATCAGTCACATTCGCTTAAAGATAATCTTAACAATAAGTTAATGGGACTTAACAGGCGCCCTATCTCCATTCGTTAGTGCTTATTTGTCCGTTATGACGGTGATCCGTAGGGACGCTAAACTGCCGAGGACTATGGGCCGCAAAAAGGTATCATTTTTTACCTTTTTTTGCTATGATGCCTGTGATCACAAAACAGAACACCCCATCCCATGACGCATCAGGATCAAGATTGGTTACGCAGAAAGCTGACCGAGCTTTACGGAGAGCATCGCAAAATAGAGGAAACTATTGATTCTTTGGCGCAATCTGATGCATCCATGAATGCCATGGCCATTCAGCGACTCAAAAAACAAAAATTACAACTGAAAGATCGCATCCATCATATTGAAACCCTTTTGTTGCCTGATATTATCGCCTAACGGCACGTGCCAAAACGTTATGGATCATGGGAAACATCATGCCCCACCCTGAAATTGCCATTGTTATGGGTAGCACGTCGGATTGGGCCACCATTAAGCCCGCGGCGGAGTTGCTCACCCATTTTGACGTGCCTATCCTGACGCGGGTTGTGTCTGCCCACCGTACCCCGCAGCGATTGTATGATTTTGCCGCCTCTGCGGAATCCGCTGGATTCAAAGCCATCATTGCGGGCGCGGGTGGTGCGGCCCATTTGCCTGGTATGTTGGCGGCCTTAACGTCCGTGCCGGTTTTGGGGGTTCCCGTTTTATCCAAAAGCCTCTCGGGGTTGGATAGTCTGTATTCTATTGTGCAGATGCCCGCAGGCATTCCCGTGGCCACCTTTGCCATTGGGGAGGCTGGCGCCAAAAACGCCGCCCTGTTTGCTGTGGCGATGCTCTCTATCACCCAGCCCCCCCTGCGGGAGCGTTTAAGAGCATGGCGCCTTCAGCAAACGCAGTCTGTTCCGGATGATCCGGCATGACGGCAGAGGGAACACTTCACCGAAAAACCATCGGCATTTTTGGGGGGGGGCAGCTGGCCCGCCTGATGATCCCAGCGGCGGCCCGTTATGGGGTGCGCTGTCATGTTTTTGATGCGGATTCCAGCGCCCCTGCCTTTGATTTGACGCCCCATCATCATCTGGCCTCGTTTGGGGATACGGCCGCCATTGATGATTTTGCCCGCGCCTGTGATGTCATCACATGTGAATTTGAAAATATCCCCATTAAGGCCCTGCAGCAGGCGGCCCAAACCACCCGTGTGATTCCTGATCCCCGTCATTTTGCCATGGCCCAGGATCGTTTGCGGGAAAAAACCATGGCCCAAAACGCCGGCCTCTCTGTGCCCCTGTTTGCAGATGTTTCGCAGCCCCAAGAGGTCAATGCTTTTTTTCATCACCACAGCCCCGCCATTTTAAAACGACGTCATGGGGGCTATGATGGTAAGGGGCAAAACGTCATCCGCACAGCCGAGGATTTACATAATCCCACCATCCCCCTGTTGTTGCAGACCCCTTGTTTAATTGAGGTCTTGGTGCCCTTTACCCATGAAATATCCAACATTGCGGCCCGCGGGGCCTCGGGCACGGTCATTTTGCCCATCGGGGATAATCATCATGATCAGGGGATTTTACAAAAAACCCTTGTGCCCAGTGTTCTGCCGGATTCTGTTTTGGATCGGGCCCGTCAACAGACGTTGAATGTTATAAATCATCTGGATTATCAGGGGATTTTAACCATAGAATGGTTTGTGACGGCGCAGGGGGATGTGTTGTTCAATGAATGTGCCCCCCGCGTTCATAACACTGGCCACTGGAGTTTAGAGGGTTGCAGCCTGAATCAATTTGATATGGCCATCCGTGTGTTGTTGGGCATGCCTCTGCCGGAGCCTGTTTTGCTTTCACCCCGTGTGGAAATGGTGAATCTGCTGGGGGATGCCATTCAACAACGGGATGTGTACGAACGCTGCCCGCGGGCCGCCCTGTATGATTACGGAAAACCCATTTTCCGCTCTGGCCGAAAAATGGGACATGTAACGTTTTTTTAGGGAGCCGCCCCCGTGGACCTGTATTTCCCCATCGCCGAAATGTCCATCAATGTCTTTTTGGTGTTGGGGTTGGGGATGATGGGGGGGCTGGCTTCGGGATTGTTTGGTGTGGGGGGGGGATTTTTGATGACCCCTATGCTGATTTTTGTGGGGGTCCCCCCCACGGTGGCGGTGGCCACACAGGCCAATCAGCTGGTGGCGGCCTCGGTATCGGGATTTTTGGGGCATTGGCGTCGGGACCACGTGGATATAAAAATGGGGGGCGTATTGCTGGTTGGGGGGTTGGTGGGCTCGTGGGGCGGCGTGGCGTTGTTTTCTTGGCTGAAGCGTCTGGGGCATATCGACTTTGTGATTTCCCTTTGTTATGTGGTGTTTTTGGGGTCTTTGGCGTTATTTATGCTGATGGAAAGCGCCCGTTTTATGTGGCGCAACCCCAAAAAAGGGACGGTGTCCGTAAAAACGCGGCGGGATTTTCACCATCATCCGTGGCTGTTATCCCTGCCCTTTATGATGCGTTTTCCCAAATCAAAATTGTATATCTCTGCGTTGCTGCCGGCCATGATCGGGTTTTTTGTGGGGATTTTGGTGTCTTTGATGGGCATTGGTGGGGGATTTTTGATGGTGCCGGCCATGATTTACCTGTTGGGGATGCCCGTGCATATGGTGGCGGGGACATCGTTGTTTCAAATGACCTTTGTTACGGCCATGGTGACGCTGCTGCAGGCCGTTCAAAATCAAACGGTGGATATGATGTTGGCCATGGTGTTGATTTTGGGCAGTGTCGTGGGGGCGCAGCTGGGGATCAAAATGGCTCCCCGTATCAAGGGGGAGTGGTTGCGTTTTATCTTGGCCGTCATCGTCCTGGGCGTTTGTGGCCAAATGCTGGCGGGGCTGTTGCTGACACCGGCCTCTTTATTTGCGGTGGTGCCGGTGCGATGATGGGTCGGATTGTTTTTTTGTTTGTGCTGTTCATGGGACCTGTGGGGGCGGCGTGGTCGCAGCCCCTGCTGGCGGATTTGTCCCATCATATGATTGCCATTCAGACGGATTTTCAGGGACAAGATTTAATTTTATTCGGCACATTGGATGAGGCCCTGGGGCTCGAAGATGATTTGGTCATCCTGGTCAAAGGCCCATCGGAAACTCTGGATGTCCGTCAAAAGGGGAAACAAAGCGGCCTATGGATGACGGAACAATCCGTGCGTTTTGAAAATATCCCATCCTTTTATCACATTTACCGTTATGGCACCTTGGCGTCTGTGTCTGCGGCAACGTTGGCCCGTCAGGAATTAACCCTGGACAAGCTCAAGCTGCCCATCAAGGACCTAAAAAACCCCTTTCGCATCGCGCTGATGGAGAAGAAAAAAACATGGGGACTCTATAAAGAGGACACCACATCCATTGTTTTCCGTGGCCCCCATTTGTTTCGGGCCGACGTTGATTTTCCTGTGCGCGTCAAAACAGGACAGTATAGCGTCACCGTTTTTTTGTTTAAAAAAGGGGATATTGTCGCGGCCCAAACAACCCCCCTGATGATTTCCAAGGATGGCATTGGGGCCGATATTTTCTTTTTTGCCCATCGTCATGCCCTGGGGTACGCCCTTTTGGCCATTGCCATTGCCCTGTTTTCAGGGTGGATGGCCTTTGTTATCATGAGGAAACGATCACTATGACCATACTCTGTTTAATCCAAGATACCCCCGCCATGATTCACGCGTTGGAATACGCGGAACGCTTAGCGCGTTTTGAGGAGCAGGATTTGGGGTTGCTATACACCCTGGAAACCACAGGCTTTAACCACTGGTACGCTGTGGAGGATTTGATGCGGGAAGAGCAAAAGCATGAAGCCCTCGATGCCCTGAATAAATGGTCCCATCATGCCAAAGATCAGATGGGGCGGGACCCCATTTTGTATATTAAGGATGGTCCCCCGCTGAAGGCCCTGCAGTCCCTGCTCGATGCAGAACATAAAGTCACGCATCTTGTT
>JBJTVN010000064.1:0-7300 GCA_046081225.1 Alphaproteobacteria bacterium | reverse complement strand
GGGCAATCCGTTCATAGGCCAAATTTTCATTCAACAATGCGGCAACATGATCATCCTGAGGGGCCTTGTCTTTGGTTTCTTTGGCAATCACAACGACTTTTTCCGCCAGACCCTTGATATAATTCATACTGGGCTGCTTATCAAAGGTCTGTGCCAAAGCCCCTGCATGACAACACACCAAAAACGCCAAACATAGCCAAAAAAACCGCATTATCACCACCGGATTAAAAGATATGATATGTTAAGGCTGATCACCCAAGAGGTCCTCTTCAAAACCTGCGGATGCATTTTCCTCGAACCTTCCGTTCTGTATCTCAACTTGACGCTTTTGACAAGAGAGAGAGCGCATGAGGGCATAAAAACTGTCGTCATCGGCGGCGGTTTTTCTTAGGTTATCAAAGGTTTCCAGATTATCCGCCCGAATTTCCAAAAATTCCGCGGCAAGGCGGCCATAATACCAACCCATGGCATCATTGTTATCCGCAACATAATACCACGGCGTCAAAAGAAACCCGTCCACCCCAATTTCCCCAAAGGCATCCCGCACCGTGCTGGGCTTATACAGTGGCAACACCAAATACGCCCCATGATCTACGCCCCACACAGCCAGCGTTTGACCAAAGTCCTCGCGGGCTTCGGGAACATTTTCATCACCGGCAACGTCAAAAAAGCCCAGCAAACCAAAGCTTGAATTCACAAAAAAACGCGTCCAGGAATCCCCTGCCCGCTTCCATTCGCCCTGCAAAAGATTGTTTATGAAATTCAAAGGCTCATGCAGGTTATCATAAAAATGATTCAGGGGCTTTTTCATGAAGTCCGGACGGATAAAATCATAGCCTTGGGCCAAGGGCTTGATCAGATAATCATCCATGAACAGGTTAAAGGCAAAGACCTGACGGTTCCACCCCTCCCACGGGTCATAGGCATTCATGTCCTGACAAACGTCGGATGATCCCGTTTCTGGGGACGGCGTTTGGGCATGGGCAGGGGCCCACGTAAAAAAGAAAAGAATCAATAACAAACGCTTCATGGCTGAATCTCTATGATCTTTGCATCCAAAGAAAGGGTATGATAAGAGTTATGTCTTAACACTTCGCTACGCCCCATGCCAGAGTCTTTCCGTTATTCTTTCGAATTTTTCCCCCCAAAAACCCCAGCCCAGAGCGCTCAGTTATGGGAAACGGTGGATCACCTGTTGCCCCTGCGCCCCCAGTTTGTGTCTGTGACCTTTGGCGCGGGGGGCAGCACGCGGGAAAAAACGCGGGAAACCGTTCTGCAGATGATGCACAAAGGCGCCCAAAACGTCACGCCGCACTTAACCTGTGTGGGCCTGTCAAAGGACGACATTCATGCCATCGCCGATGATTATTGGCAGCATGGCGTTCGGTCTTTGGTGGGTCTGCGGGGGGATATGCCTGAACGAACCATGGTGTATGCCCCCCATCCCGAGGGCTACCCCTACGCCGCTGATTTGATCACAGGACTGCGCCAGCGGCATGATTTTGATATCAAGGTGTCTGCGTATCCCGAAAAACATCCCGAATCCCCCTCCCTATCCCAAGATATCGACGTGTTAAAGCGCAAGCAGGATGCGGGGGCGACGCAGGCCATTACGCAATTTTTCTTTGATGTGGATGTATACAGTCGTTTTGTGGACGCCGCCCGAAAGGCAGGGCTCACCATCCCCATCGTCCCTGGATTGCTGGCTATGCACAGCTTTCCCCAGGCCAAAGCCTTTGCCGCGTTTTGCGGAACGTCTGTCCCCCCATGGGTTGATCGTTGGTTTGCAGGGTTTGATCAGGAACCGGCCAACCACCATCTGGCGGCCCATTTGCTGATGACCCAATGCGAAACCTTGTTTCAACGAGGTGTTCGGGATTTTCATTTTTACACCCTGAACCGCTGGCCTCTGGTGTCGGCAGCGGTCCAGGTTTTGCGGGCGCAGTCGTGATGCGTGCCCTTTCCAAACGTTTCAAAATGGGGATTGTGGGCTGTGTTCTGATGGCTTTGGGGGGCATAGCTCTGATTCTGTTTCCCAAAAATCCGGCGGAATCCCAAAACAATCCCATCACCCTCATCCTCAACCAGTCCCAGATGCTGCGGGATATGGCGGATCGCACGGCGACGTTAGGGATTCAAAGACAATCCATCGTCTGGGACGGAGAAACCCCCACCAGTTTATCCCAAATCTATAGGGACTTATGGCCCCTAACGCCCCCAACCTTTGCGGACACACCCCCGATGCGTTGGCAAATGGGCTGGGCGGGGGCGCGTTTGGTGTTTTTTTTGGATGGCATGCCTGCCGCTGCCTGCCAAGCCCTTAACACGGCCCTGAACAGCAAAGGCCCCCCGCCGGACAGCCTGTGGTCAAAGCAGGATTTGCTGCGGCGAAAGGCTGTCTTTCCCCCCACACCCAAAGCGGGCCTGCAAACGCGGGGGTGCGTCAAAACCATCTATGCCACCCATCTGTATTATGATGTTTTATGACGGTGTGTAACCATACCCATATTGCGCAACGCGCCAGTTATGTGGCCATGGCTATGGCCCTTGTGTTGGTGGTGCTGAAAATTGCGGCGTGGAGCGTTTCCGGTTCCGTCAGTGTTTTTGCGTCCATGCTGGATTCCCTGATGGATGCCCTGATGTCCCTGGGCAATGCGCTGGCGGCGGGGTATGCGTCCAAGCCCGCGGACGATGATCACCGTTTTGGCCACCACAGCATCGAGGATATCATGGGCCTGCTTCAGGGAGCCTTTGTCAGCGGCATTGCGGTGTTTGCCCTGTTGCAGGGGGTGGAACAGCTGATCCGCCCCACCCCCCTGCACAATGACATTTGGGCGCTGGCGGTTATGGGATTGTCCATCACTTTGACCCTAAGCTTGGTTGTGTATCAGCAAATCCTGATGAAAAAAACCAGTTCTGTCATTTTGCGGGCGGATTATGCCCATTACCTCAGCGATGTGTTGACCAACGGGGGGGTGGTGGTGGCCATCCTTATCGCTTCGGCCACGGAGTGGGTGGCGGTGGATGGGCTGTTGGGAATTGGGATTGCCGTTTATGTGCTGTGGCATGTCAGCATGCATGTTGTTTTGCCAGCGTATCATCGCCTGATGGACCATGCCCTGCCCCCAGAGCAAGAAGCCGCCATCATCGCCATCATTCGGGAATACCCAGGCATCCAAGGTTATCACCGCCTGAAAACCCGCGCATCGGGCAGCAAAATTTTTATTCAGGTCCATCTGGACCTCAGCGGCCACCAAACCCTGTTTCAGGCCCACGCCATCGCCGATGGACTGGAAAAACAACTGGAGGCCCTCTACCCCCACGCGGATGTCATCGTGCATCAGGATCCAGTGTGAGGAAAAATCAAGCTTTTTGCAGCACCCAATGAATGTCCGTCTGTCCGGCGACTGTGGTGCCGCGGATGACGACCTGAGATGTGGGGCGGATGGTGCCTTCGGCGTCGATGAAGACGCTTTCTTCGATGGTGATGGGCAAAGCGGGGCAGGTCAGGGTCCAGATGTCTTGGTTCACGGCATCCAAATAAACGCGGTTTTTACCAGCCTCTGGCAAGGGGCGGATATGGGGGGGCAGATGAAAACGCACACAAAAGGCATGGCCCTGCGCCCCCTTTAACCCATCATGCCCACTCAGGTGATCGCCATTGCGGGACAGCACCAGCGTGCGTTCATGCAGCACACCAAAACGGCCAAAATACCCATCGTGGCGGGCTTTTAAGGTCATGCGGCCCGCTTCTTCGGACACCTCTGTTTCAATACGGGACAGGGTTTTTTCCCCCGAGGCGCCATAATCAAAGGCATCCGCATCATCCATGGACAGGGTGCTGTGCGCCGCCGTGCCCCGCAACCCCTTTTTCCATTCGGGGGACAGCGCAGCGGCATAGCCACAGTTGGCAATCAGGGGGTTTTTGCCGATGCTCAGCTCGAACGCCAAGGGGCTGGCATGATACCGCTGGCCTGTGTCCGGCAATCGACAATCCATCATAACACAGGTGTTTTTGCAGATGATTTTTTCCAGCCCCATCACGCGCCCCTGATAGGGTTGCACCATCACCTGACACGACTGGCCCGCCATGCCCAGCAACGTTTGCAACCACGTGCGGTCATACCGCGGCGTGGCATGAAACGCCGGCAAAGTGCCCGTTCCCATCTGGGCACGTTTCAGAACCGCCGCCATTTGAGATAACATATCCCTGAGATAGGTGGGGGCCCTTTGCTTTTTGCTTTGATACAGCAACCGAATATCCAGCAGATGAATAACCGTTTCCAACTGCAACGAAAGACTGAGTGCGCGATGTTCATACCGTTCATCAATGGTGTGGGACAGATAATCCTCTAGGCATGCCTCTAGGGTTTCAAACCAAGCCTCGTACCCCTTCAGACAACCTGTGATGTACATCATGGCCTTGATCATCAAAAGGGGATCTTCGTCGGGATAACGGGCATAATAATGGGCCCGCAGGCGATACAGGTGCAGGATCAGGGATTGGCTGAGGGCGTCCTGAAACCCTTCCTCTGATCCCGCCGCAAAAAAGGAATAATGCTGTAACCACAAAACGGCACGCTCTGCGGCAACATAGGGTTGCCAAGGCAATCCCGACACGCGGCCATGATCCCGCATCCACGATTCGGTTAGGCGGCGGGCCGTCTGGCGGGCCTGATCCCCCCCCACCGCATGCAAATCCCGCAGCCAGAGGAAATGGGACGCCTCCACCGGCAGCCCTCCGCGACGCCACGGCGTGTCTGTAACGGCAAATGTCTGTCCCCGAAGCCTATAGAGGTCCTCTATCAGGGCCCGCCCTGCCTCGGGGTCGCCAGTCCATAAATCGGGGGGGAAACACACCACGTCCTGGGCCCCACCACGCCGCAGCATCCACCGATAGGGGGACAAATGCAGGGCCGATTGCATCAAATGGGCGCGTACGGGGCTGACCTCGAAATCCGGCAGCGTAATGTGGGCATCAAAATGTTGCAACGTTTCAACCATGACGCAATCTGGCCATATTGCTGGGAATCTGGTCAAGGCCCCCTTTAAAAACCGCACTGCCCGCCACAATAATGTCCGCACCGGCGGCCACAACATGACCAATGTTGTCTTGGGTGATGCCGCCATCCACCTGAATGTCAAAGAACAAGCCTCTCTCGGTGCGAAAATCACGCACCCATGTTATTTTTTCGATTTGGGACGCTAAAAAACGCTGGCCCCCAAACCCAGGGTTTACCGTCATCACCAACACCAAGTCCACTTGGGGGAGATACCGCAGTAAATCCGGCGGCGTTGCGGGATTCAGCGCCACCCCTGCCGTACAGCCCCGCGCTTTTATCAGCGTTAGCAAACGGTCCAAATGGGTGCAGGCCTCCGCATGGACCGTGATATGATTCACCCCTGCGTCTATATAGGCCTCCACCGTGGATTCCGCATGGGTAATCATCAAATGCGCATCCAAAGGCAGCGACGTCAAGGGACGAAGCGCCGCAATCACCGGCGGACCAAAGGTCATGTTGGGCACAAAATGGCCATCCATAACATCCAGATGCAGGGCATCGGCCCCCGCGGCCTGCAGTGCAGCCACATCTCTGGCCAAATGGGCAAAATCGGCCGACAACAGAGAGGGAGCCAAACGAACCACTATCGCCCACCATCAAGATGTTTTCACAAGACATGCCGCAAAAAAACCATCCATACCGCCAGCCTCAGCCCAATGGCTGGGGTTGGTTTGCAGATATCCGTCTTTCAGGGCAAAATCAGGGATCATGGTATCTTGGTTTGTCATGGGCCGCAAGAGACAATCCGACCGCGCCCCCAGAACCGCCTGAACCACATCCTCCCCCTCCTCTTTGAGCAGAGAGCACACAGCGTACACCACCCTACCCCCCACAGAAACGGCATTCAGGGCGCGGTGCAACAGGGCCTCTTGGGTCACGCGCAGTGCCCCGATGTGTTTTCCATCCCGAATCCACGGCAATTCCGGATGACGGCGCAGCGTCCCCGTGGCGGAACACGGCGCATCCAGCAACACCGCATCAAACAACGCTGGGGGGGACCACGTCAGAGCATCCGCAGCCACCACCTCCGCTGGCAACCCCGTTCGGGCCAAATTGTCTTTTAGAATTTTTATCCGCTCTGGTGCGTAATCCAGTGCCGTGACATGGGCCCCGCGGCTGGCCAACTGCATCGTTTTCCCCCCAGGGGCCGCGCCCATATCCAAAACGGTTTTTCCCCGCACATCCCCCAGCCCCATCACGGGAAAACTGGCCGCCACATCCTGCACCCACCACAACCCCTGGTCATACCCAGACAAGGCGGTTACACTGGGGGACTCTGCATATCGGTATGACCATGGCACCAGAAAGGGATGCCCCCCCTCCCCTGCCGCCCCCTGCCCCGATAGGGTGATATCCAACGGCGGCGTTTGCAAACCAACGTGGGTCATGGCACGCAGGATCTCTGGGGCATACTGCTCATGCAGCCGCTGGTATAGCCACGAGGGCATGATTCTCTCAGGGGCCGCATACACATCCCGCCAGTTTGGCCCCAAGCGCACAGCCCGCTGGATCAGGGCGTGGACATAGCTTTGGGCGTAGGGCTTCGTAACGCTTTTGGCCCACTGCGCCGCGGCATACACAGGGGTGCCCAGACACAGGATTTCTGTTAGGGCCAAATGCAATACATCTTCATGCTCTGTTTTTTTGGGGGAAAAGTCCCGAATCATGGCCCCAAAGGCCCCCCGATACCGAAACAGCGTTTTCAGCCGCAGCATCACAAACCCCCGATCCACCGGTTCGTGCCGTGCAAAGGTCAGATGACGGGCGCAAGTATCCTCCAGCGTTTGCTTGCGTGTTAACACTTCGCGATATAAGTCCAAAACCAGACGCCGCAGGGCTTTGCTGTGATCTTTGGAAAAAGGAGATGGCTTTGAATGGGTCATTATGGTATTGGTGGTTGTCGTCACAGTATCACAAAGGGTGATTATGATTCAGGACACTACCACATCCCGTGAAGAAACACACGCCCAACCAGAAAAAAAACCCACAGATCAAACCGAAACCACCCCCGAATCCGCCCCCCGCGAATGGATCGTGCGAAAATCCGACGGGCGCATGGTGGTGACGGATTTTTGAGGGGGAACGAAAACAGACCCCTTCCATTATAGATGGTGCGGTCGAGAAGAGTCGAACTTCCACGGGTCTCCCCACAGCGACCTCAACGCTGCGCGTCTACCATTCCGCCACGACCGCACAAACAACGGGTGACCTTAACAAATCCCCCCGCCCATCGCCAC
>JBJTVN010000063.1:0-4910 GCA_046081225.1 Alphaproteobacteria bacterium | reverse complement strand
TTCAGCTTGCCCCATGTGATCACATCCCCTTTTTTCTGCAGGCGCGTTCTGAGGGTCAAGGGCTTTTGCAGCCAAGGCTGCTGCACGTGCTTGGCCAGATCGGGGGACCCCGCACTTTTGATCTGAAGCGCCATATCAAAGGCCTTCTGTGGCAAACGATAGGTCCCATTGCTGGTCACCGTCGCCCCCAAAGCCTGAAGATGCATATCCGTCCAACCCAGCGCATCGGGTGTGTACACAAACCCCGTTTTGACCGTCAAGGGGGGCAGATTCGGCAGGTCTGGAAAGGTCTTTGGCCATGCCGATGCCTTAACATCCAGGGTCCCCTCCGCTTGGGCCAAGGTGCCTTGGTGCTTGGTCACAAGCCCCTGCACCCCAAGGGTTACATCGGCCAGCGTCGCGGTGAATGTCACGCCGCTTTGCCCCGTGCGGCCGATCAGGGCCAGCGCATCCTCAACCGTTCCCGAAAGGCTCAGGGGCGTTTGGCGCAGGGCCCCTTCTAAGGAGACACGGTATCCCTGTCCCTGTCCCGTCAGGGTCAGGGTGGACAGAGTCAGGGTTTCCTGCACAGGGGGTTGCGCCCCCGCATCGGTGATGATGATGGTGCTGTTTTGAACAGACAGATTGCGGATCATCAGGTGGGGCAGGGTGGCCTCAGCGGGGGCAGGGGCCGTTTTGTTTTGGACAGGGGCGGGGGGAGGGGGGGCTTTGTGTTTTGGGCTATTCAGGGTCAGGTGCAGGGTCATGCCCGCCACATCCAGCCCATCAATCACAACATCCCCAAACACCAGTGGCAGCAGGGCGATTTGCAAATCCAGCGTTTTCACCTGCACCCTCTGGCCATCGGGCTGTGCGGGGTCTTCGCTCAGGCTGACATCATGCAAACTCAGGCGCGGGAAAAGGCCCCCGTGGACCGCCATCCCCCCGTTGATGGTCAGGGTGCGTCCCGTGGTTTTTTGCACCTGCGCCACAATCTGATCCCGAATATAGGGGGCCTGAATCAAGGCATTCACACTGTACAACCCTATGCCCAGCAGGATCACAATCCCGAGCAATCCCCATGCCAAAACCCGTAAAACCATGGATACCCTCTTGCTGATAAATGAATTCTCAGTATAGTTGGGATTCACAGGAAAAAAGTCAAGGCTATCTCCATGATGATGAAACGCACATCCCTAGAGGGGTATGATCCCAAGAAGGGGTATGAGATGCTGATGGACTTTTGTCAAGGTCTGAAGCCCGTACGCACGGCCGTGTGTCACCCCTGCAGCGAAACATCCTTGCGGGGCGCGGTGGAGGCCGCGGATGTTGGCCTGATCATCCCCATTTTGATTGGCCCCAAAGCCAAAATTCAGCAGGTGGCGCAGGCGTGCGGTCTGGACCTGAGCCCCTACGAGATTGTGGATGCCTCCCACAGTCATGAATCGGCCAAAAAAACCGTGGAAATGGTGCGGGCGGGCAAGGCGAATGCCATCATGAAAGGCAGCCTGCACACCGATGAATTGATGGGCGAGGTTGTGAAAAAAGAAACCGGCCTGCGCACCGAACGCCGCATCAGCCACGTGTTTTTGATGTCTGTGGATGGGTATCACAGGCCCTTTGTTGTGACGGATTCTGCGGTGAACATTTATCCTGATTTGATGACCAAGCGGGATATGTGCCAAAACGCCATTGATTTTGCACATATTATGCGGCATTATTATCAGCCCAAAACAGACCATCGCAAAAACCCTGTGAAGGTTGCCATTCTTTCCGCCGTGGAAACGGTGAACCCCAGCATTCAATCCACACTGGATGCCGCCGCTCTGTGCAAAATGGCGGATCGGGGACAAATTACGGGGGCGCTGCTGGATGGTCCCTTGGCCTATGATAATGCCATGAATCTGGAGGCCGCCAAAACCAAAGGCATTCTGTCCCCCGTGGCCGGCGATGCAAGCATTTTGCTGGTGCCCGACCTAGAGGCAGGGAACATTTTGGCCAAGCAACTGATTTACCTATCGGGTGCCTATGCCGTGGGGATGATTGTGGGGGCCCGTGTGCCCATTATTTTAACGTCGCGGGCGGATGGCGTGGAATCACGCATCGGATCGTGCGCCGTGGCGGCCATGATGGCGGATTATTACAGACACCATCAGGATACCAGCAAAATCATTTACGCCACAGATCTGGCATGAGCGAGACCCCCTACGTTCAGCGCATGGTGGAGAAGCTCACGCGGGCTTTTCACCCCACATCTCTGGTGGTGCGGGATGATTCCCATCACCATGCCGGCCACGGCGGCGCGAACCCTCTGGGTGAGACGCATTTTCACATCACCATTGACGCCCCCGCCTTTCACGGCCTGTCCCGCGTGGCCCAGCATCGGTTGATTTATCAGGTGTTGGCTGAGGAACTGAAAGAGCGCGTGCATGCGTTGTCCCTTGAGGTGGGTGCCCCATGACAGCGACCCCCGCCCGCAATCCCCTGTTGGATCCCCAAACCCCGGACGAAGTGACGTCTCTCCGCCCCAAACGTCTGTCTGATTTCATTGGCCAGGATCAACTGTGCCATAATTTAAAAGTTTGCATCGATGCCTCCAAAGCCCGGGGGGATGTGCTGGATCATTTGCTGTTTTACGGCCCCCCGGGGTTGGGCAAAACCACGCTGGCTCAGATTGTGGCCCACGAGCGCGAGGTAGGGTTTAAGGCCACATCCGGCCCCCTGCTGACCAAAAGTGGGGATTTGGCCGCGATTTTGACGAATCTGCAGGCCCATGATGTGTTGTTTATTGATGAAATCCACCGCCTGCCCGTTCAGGTGGAGGAGGTTTTGTATGCCGCCATGGAGGATTTTCAGCTGGACATTGTTTTGGGTGAGGGTCCATCAGCGCGGACGTTGCGCATTGATCTGCAGCCCTTTACCTTGGTGGGGGCCACAACGCGCTCTGGCTTGCTGACCAATCCGCTGCGGGATCGTTTTGGCATTTTGTGCCGGTTGGAATTTTATGAGCCCCAAGATTTATGCCGCATCGTCCAGCGGGCCGCATCCAAGTGGGATTTGTCCATGCATCCTGAGGCCGCCATGGCCGTGGCCCGACGTTCCCGCGGCACGCCGCGGATTGCGGGGCGTCTGATGCGGCGGATTCGGGATTTTTATACCCTGTCCGGACAGCCGCACCTGTTGCCGGATCATGTGGATGAAACGCTGCGGGCACTGGATGTGGATGATTTGGGTCTGGATGCCTTTGATCGCCGGTATTTATCCACCATTGCTGTCCATTATCAGGGGGGGCCCGTGGGGATTGAAACGTTGGCCGCCGCCTTGGGTGAGGTCAAAGACACTCTAGAGGATGTTATTGAACCCTTTTTAATCCAGCAAGGCCTGATTCAGCGCACGCCCCGTGGCCGTATGTTGGCCGAAAGTGCCTTTCGGCATTTGGGGATGGGGTTGGTTTAGCTTGCAGCGCCGGCACGGGTCCATGATGGGCCCTGCAGCCGCGTCACTGTTGCCCCGCAGGCCCGCAGTTTTTCCGGCAAATGTACATAGCCCCGATACAGATGATGCAGCCCCCCCACGGTGGTGGTGCCCTCAGCCACCAAACCCGCCAAGACCAAGGACGAGGAGGCCCGTAGATCCGTGGCCTCAACATCCGCCCCCCGCAGGGGAAAGCCCCCGTGGATGGTGCAGGTTTCGCCCTGTTGCGTGATATGGGCCCCCATAGCCTTCAGGGGGGCCACGTGTTGAAAGCGGTTTTCAAAAATGGTTTCTGTGATGCGGGATTCGCCGGCAATGCTGGTCATTAACACCATCATCTGGGCCTGAATATCCGTGGGAAACCCCGGATAGGGGGCGGTGGTTAATTGTGCCGGTTTGGGTTGGGCCCCCGCCGCATTCAGGCGAAGGGTGGTGGCATTGACGTCCTGAACATCAAACCCCATGGCGCGAAGGCAGTTGATTTCCCCCTGAATATGATCCTTGTTAGCCCCTGTTAAGGTGACATCCCCCCGCGTTAGGGCGGCAGCGATCAGATAGGTCATGGCCTCGATCCGATCGGGAATGATGGTATGGGTGGCCCCGTGCAGGCGGGTCATCCCATGAATGGTCATGGTATCCGTGCCCGCCCCCTGAATGTCCGACCCCATGGCGTTCAGGCAATGGGCCAAATCCACAATTTCGGGCTCTCGCGCCACATTATGAAATACGCTGGTGCCCTTGGCCAAAACCGCCGCCATCATGCCGTTTTCTGTGGCCCCGACCGAGGGCACACGCAGGCGATGTGTGGCCCCTTTCAGCCCCCCATCACAGTGGGCATGAATGGCATGGTTGTGATAGGTTATGGTGGCCCCCAAAGCCACAAGGACATCTTCGTGAACATCCAAAGGCCGCGCCCCAATGGGGCACCCCCCAGGCAAAGGCACCGTGGCTCGCCCAATATGGGCCAGCAAAGGCCCCAGAACAATGACAGAAGCCCGCATTTTTCGGGCGGACTCCATGGGGGATTCGGGGTTCAGGGCGGCTTGCGGGGATTTTAGGGACAGGGCGAGGGCACCCTCTTGGGGTTCTGTCACAACCACTTGGGCCCCAAGGTCCCGCAGCAAATTCAACATGACGCGGGTGTCGTTTAAATCGGGGACGTTGTGCAGATTCAGGGGATCTTCGCTCAGCAAGCTGGCCGCCATAATGGGCAGGGCGGCGTTTTTGGACCCACTAATGGCCACGTGACCGTGCAAGGGTGTTTTTGTGCCCTGAATGATCATGCGGTCCATAGTCATAATGGGGAGAAGTTTCTTTTGATTCTTTTGGCAATGCACACTACACTCTTGCAGAAAAAGCGCAAGGAATAAGCATGATGACCCCCGAATGTCCCTTTGGTGTGTTTCAACGTTGGTATCAGAAGGCTGAGGCCGAAGAAATCAACGATCCCAACGCAG
>JBJTVN010000062.1:0-1998 GCA_046081225.1 Alphaproteobacteria bacterium | reverse complement strand
TTACCGAAAAAATCAACGAATTCTTCGACAAAACCTTCCCCGAAAACGCTAAACACTGGATCGACCGACTCTCGGACAACTTCCGTGTCCTTAACGCCCCCCTTGCCTCAACCTAAAACAGTACTCTTCATTTGCGAGGGTTATATATTCATTTTTTTTCTATTTGTAAAGAACTTTTTGACATTTTATTGTGTCGCTGTTTTATAAAAAATTGCACCCCCCCTACTGCCCCGCATCATGGGTGGCGTAGGCGGAGACGGTGGCCACGGTGTTGCCCAGTTGGGTTTGGGCGACATCCAGCATGTTGTTTTTTAAAAACAATCCTGTGCCCTCTGTGGGCAGCATGTTCAGGCGGGCCAGATGATACAGGCGGGTCAGCATGGCGTCCTTGAGAACCGGCATGATGGATTCGGCGTGGTCTTTGGCGGCTTGCTGGGGGAATTCCAGAATGACCTGAATCCCCACCAGCCGTTGGATTTCGCCCTGATCAAACACGGACACGTTCAAAACGGGCATTTTCAGGAACACGCCTTCCTCCACCACGGCCTCGGGGGGTGGGGGTTCGTCTTTGCCCTCAGACGGGGGGGCTTTGCCCTGAAGCTGGGCCAAAACTTGGGCGGGGGGGGTGCCTTTCACAAAGGCCATATACCCAAAATATCCCCCCACCCCCAGAAAGAGCAAAGCCAATACAACAATCACAATCAAACGCATAGCGCAAAAAACAAAAAGAAAATTAAAGTATTAAAAATCAAACAATAAAAATAAAAAAAGCCAAGCCATCAAAAATGTCGGAACGAGGGGGACAACAGGCGCACCTGCGTCCCCCCCCGTTCCAGCAGAACAGGCCCGTGCTGCATACATATATCCCCAATATACCCCACACGGGTTAAGGGTAAGTTAAGGCGATTCCCCAAATCCCCAATCGCCCCCCGATGGTGGGGCGGCGCGGTGAACAGCAATTCATAATCATCGCCGCAGCCGAGGGCGTCTTCCCAAGGCAGATGGGGGTTCAGGGGGATATCCTCCACCCTGATATGGGCCGTGACGTGGCTGGCGCGGCAAAGATGCTGCAAATCCCCCAAAAACCCATCGGAAATGTCCATACAGGCACTGGCCAGACCTCGCAAGCCCTCCCCCAGCGACAGGCGGGGCGTGGGGGCCAGATAGGCCAAAAAGTCAGAATCCTGTCCTTCTCTCTGGCCCGCCTGCCATAACCGCAGGCCCCGCCCCGCATCCCCGATACGGCCCGAAACATACACATCATCCCCATCCTGCGCCCCATCGCGGTGCAGCGCCTCTCCCCGTGGCACCAGTCCCAGCGCGGTGATGTGGATGTGGGGGGGGCCGGTGTAAACGGTGGTGTCTCCCCCGCTGAGGGTGATGCCATAATCCTGCTGCAGGCGCCCAAGGGTCCGGCAAAAGGGGGCCAAAATCTGCTCAGAAAAAAACGACGCCGGCGCCGACAGGGACAGGCTATACACCCAAGGCCGTGCCCCCATGGCCGCCAAATCCGACACATTCACCGCCAAACTGCGGTGCGCCACCACCCACGGCGGGGCATTCAGGGGAAAATGCACACCCCCGATGTTGCCATCGGTGGTGATGACAATGTCTTGCCCCAAAGGCGGCGTTAAACACGCCGCATCATCCCGCAGCCCCCGCGCCCCCGCGCACGACCAGCTGAGGGGTGCAAAATACTGCCAAATCATGCTGTGTTCGGATATGGGGGGGCTCCGTTGTTCAAGTCAGGACTTACGCAGAACGTCATTGCGAGCGCAGCGAATCCATCCAGAAATGTCCGGAAAGACTGGATTGCCCCGCCTCCTGCGGAGGCTCGCAATTGTGTGTCTCGAATGTGGTATAGGGTAGAGAGACAAGAGGGAACCGTTCGCAATGAGGCTTGAAAAACAGCCGTCGTCATCTGGGTCTCCCTCTTGTCGTTTTGTCCAACCGTTTGAAGGGTAGACAGGGATGATACGCCCGCACACAATCATAAAC
>JBJTVN010000061.1:0-5208 GCA_046081225.1 Alphaproteobacteria bacterium | reverse complement strand
ACGCGCGGACGAGGTGATTGGGGTCATGGCCCACGAAGTTGGCCACATTTCTGGTGGCCACTTGGCCCGTACGCAGGATCAATTGAACAAACTCAGCACGCCCCAGATCTTAACCTATGTTTTGGGGACCACCACCGCCCTTTTGTTGGGCAGTCCCGAAGTGGGCTTTGCCATTTTAACGGGCGGGGCTCAGTTGACCTTGCAAAACTTTTTGCAGTACAGCCGTACCCAAGAACGGGCCGCCGATGCTGCCGCCGTGACCATTTTAGAGCGATTAAAACTCTCCCCAGAGGGTCTGTATGCATTTCTAAACACCTTGTCCATCTCGAATCAATGGCGGGAAGATGGCAGTCCTTATATGCGCACCCACCCCACAGACACCGAGCGTTTGCATTTTTTGGAAAAAGCTATCGCTCAGTCCCCCTATCGCGGGACACGCAGCACCCATCGTCAAGATGACCAGTTGGCCTTTGTGCGGGGAAAACTGATGGGCTTTTTGACACCGGAAAGTGACCTGAAAACCCTTGCAACGGCGGGGGATGCGCTGGATGTTCGTTATGCCCGCGCCATTGGGGATTACAGACAGCATCTGGTGGATCAGGGGCGTTTGGGGATTCAGGGGCTGATGGCAGCATACCCCGTTCATACCTATCTTTATGATACCATGGGCCAGCTCGAGGCCATGAATGGCCATCTGGACAAAAGTTTTGCCGCCTATCAAAAGGCCTATCAGGCGCTTCCTTTTGATGCCCTGATTCGCCTGTCTTTGGGGAATGCCTATCTTGAAAGGGCCAAAAACGAAACCAACGCCGCCAAGACAGCAGACCTTTACCGCAGTGCCGAAGACCATCTGGCCTTTGCGACCCAGAAAGAACCCTATAACGCTTTGGCATGGCGTTCCCTCAGCATTGCGCAGGCGGGTTTGGGGAAAAAAGGGCTGGCAGAGCTGTCTTTGGCCGAAATTGCCCTGCTGAGGAATGATCTGAAACAGGCGGACCTTCATATCCAGCGGGCCGCCCTAACCCTGAAAGCGGGGGATGAGGGCTGGATTAAACTGCAGGACCTCCGCCAAGCCCAGAAAACGGCTAAGGATCAGAAAAAAGCCCTATAGGGATGAATCCCCTTAGGCCTTAGCGAGGGATTCCACAACAACGCTTCCCCCAGCAGCCTCAATTTTCTTCAGGGCCGATTGGGAAATGCCCTGAACGTTCAGGGAAATCTTGGTTGTGATGTCGCCTTGGCTGAGCACACGAAGTCCATGGGTGGCTTTGGAGACAATCCCCAAACGCACCAAATCCGCCGTGGTCACGGTCTGAGATGCATCCAAACGGCCTGCGGTCAGAGCCGCCTGCAGCGTTCCCACATTCACGACCGCGTATTGTTTTTTGAAAATGTTGGTAAAGCCTTTTTTGGGCAAACGACGGTGCAGGGGCATCTGGCCCCCTTCAAACCCGTTGATGGCAACACCGGTACGGGCCGTCTGGCCTTTCCCACCGCGGCCACAGGTTTTACCCTTACCGCTGCCGATACCACGACCCACGCGCATCAGACCGCGGCGGGCACCTTTGTTATCCCGAAGAGCGTTTAGTTGCATACAGAACCATCCTCAACACGAATTAAATGACGAACTTTGGTGATCATACCGCGCACGGCTGGCGTGTCCTGAACCACCGATGTGGAATGAATTTTCCGCAGACCCAGACCAATCAAACAGGCTTGTTGGTTTGGCAAAATCCCAAAAAAACTCCGCACCTGGGTCAAACGCAGGGTAGAGGAGGGGGACACAGCCTGTTTCTGAGACGCCTTCTGAGAGGAGGATGTTTTCACACCTCCAGCAGCATCCTTTTTTGCAGCATCTTTTTTTCCAGCTTGTGGGGCTTTACGCTTCGTGGCTGTCGTTTCCATAACCCTGCTCCTGATCTTGATCCTGCTGATCTTTGGTATCTCCGCGGCGACGGACAAGGTCACCAATTTTCAAATCCCGCTTGGCCGCCACCAGCTTGGGCGCCGTGGTTGCCGTCAATCCGGCCAAAGTGGCCCGAATCATGTTATAAGGGTTGGAGGACCCCAAAGACTTCGCCACCACATCGTGAACACCCAAGGCCTCGAACACCGCGCGGGAAGGTCCGCCCGCAATGATACCCGTACCCGCAGGGGCACTGCGCAGGGCCATACGACCCGATCCAAAACGGCCCACAACATCATGATGCAGGGTACGCCCCTCACGCAGGTTAATGCGCACCATGTTTTTTTTCGCGCTTTCAATGGCTTTTTTCATGGCTTCGGGGACCTCTTTGGCTTTTCCAGACCCATAGCCCACGCGGCCCTGACCATCCCCCACAACCACCAAGGCGGCGAAGGCAAATTTACGGCCCCCTTTAACAACCTTGGCCACACGGTTAATGGCAACCAGTTTTTCGATGTAATCCATATGGCTTTCCGTTTTTCCTAAAATAATAAACCGCCTTCACGGGCACCCTCAGCCAAGGATTTGACGCGCCCATGGTACTGATAACCACTGCGATCAAAATACACTTTGCTAACATTTTTTTCCAAAGCCCGCTTGGCCAAAAGAACCCCAACCTCTTTGGAAGAGGCCACATTCACAGAACGCTTAGCGGCAGAGCCTTGGGTTTTTTTAAAGGTCTCATCCCGAGAACACGCCGAAGCCACCACATGACCCGATGTCATATCAATCACTTGGGCATACAGGGACGTGTTTGAGCGGTAAACACTCAAACGATGGGGCACCGTGGCAGAGGCCTTTAATTGCGTGCGAACGCGGGCACGACGCTTTTCAAAAGAGGATATTTTCTTAGCCATGATACAAACCTATTTCTTCTTGCCTTCTTTACGCAGAACAATCTCGCCTTCATAGCGAACCCCTTTGCCTTTATAGGGCTCTGGCGAACGAATGGAACGAATTTTGGCGGCGACCTGACCCACAACCTGTTTGTCATAACTGTGCAACTGAATGGTGGTGGGCTTTTCACATTTGGCCGTCACACCCGCAGGCAGATCAAACAAAACAGGGTGACTGAAGCCCAACTGCAGATCAATGGCATTGCCCTTCAAAGCGGCACGATACCCCACGCCCACCAATTCCAGGGTCTTTGTAAACCCAACGGTGGTGCCCACAACCATGCCCTGAATACGGGCCCGAATGGTGCCCCACAGGGCGCGGCTCTGCTTGCTGGCCGAGGCTGGCTTTACGGTAATCTGATGATCCTCAACAGACACATCCACACCTTGGGGCACGGAGAGTGATAGAGCACCAAGCTTACCTTTCACGGACAAAATTCCCTGATTCAAAGAAACGGAGCAATCTTTAGGAACAATAACCGGATGCTTTCCGACGCGGGACATAGCACAAAACTCCAAAACTTTAAAACACAGTACAAATCCATTCACCGCCTAGACCTGCTTTCCGCGCCTCAGCGTCAGAAAAAATGCCCAAAGAGGTGGACACAACACCAATACCCAAACCATTATGAACCTTGGGCATACCCGAGGCACCGCAGTACACACGACGACTGGGCTTTGATTCGCGGGAAATTTCCTTAATCACAGGCTGGCCTTGATAGTATTTCAGCTCTACGACGATTTCTTGAACACGAGGGCGAACATCACGCACTTCATAGCCGCGAATGTAACCTTCACGCTTTAAAACATCCAAAATGGACTGCTTTAAGCGGGACGCTGGCACAGCCACCTGCGTTTTACGCGCCGCAGCACCATTGCGAAGGGTGGTTAACATAGCCCCAATAGGATCGGTCATGGTCATAATGGTTTACCAACTTGATTTTACAACACCAGGAAGCTGGCCCGCAGACGCCAGTTCCCGCAATTTAATACGAGACAAACCAAACTTACGATATACGCCCCGAGAGCGGCCCGTCAAAGCGCAGCGGTTGCGAATGCGAACCTTGGCGGAATTGCGGGGCATTTCGGATAATTTACGAACGGCCATCAGACGGTCTTCCATAGGCAAAGAGCGGTCTTTGACTTTTTCCACAAGGGCGGTGCGACGGGCCAAAGCATTCTCAGCCTTGCGACGACGACTCTTGTCACGTTCTTTCATGCACAGTTTAGCCATGAACAGGTCTCACTTTAATTATAAAACGGGAAACCAAACGCCTTTAGCAAGGCTTTGGTGTGATCCGCGCGGTTACTGCTAGAAACGAGGACTATATCCATTCCGAAAACTTTGTCAATCTTATCATAGTCAATTTCGGGAAAGATAATGTGCTCTTTAATCCCCATGGCATAGTTGCCTTGGGCATCAAAGGATTTTCCGGAAATCCCCCGGAAATCTCGGATGCGGGGCATGGCGATGGTCACCAAACGATCCAAAAATTCATACATACGCTCGCGGCGCAGGGTGACTTTGCATCCCATCACCATGCCCTGACGCACTTTGAAGGTGGCAATGGATTTTTTGGCGCGGGTCACCATGGGCTTTTGACCGGCCAAAAGGGCGATATCGGCCACAACCTTGTCCAATTTTTTGCTGTCCTGAACCGCGTCACCAAAACCGACGTTGATAACGATTTTTTCCAAACGGGGGGCTTGCATCACGTTGGACAGGCCAAGCTCTTGCATCAGCGCAGGGCGAATGTCTTTAAGATACTGCTGTTTTAAACGGGGCTGCGTCTCAACCATCGATCACTTCTCCTGACTTTTTCGCATAACGGACCTTCTTGCCATCGATGATTTTATACCCCACGCGGGTGGGCACATCCAACTTGGGATCCAACAGGGCCACATTGGAAACATCAATGGCCTTCTCAAAACGGCGAATGCCACCGGCATCCATCTGGGTAGGCTTCTGGTGTTTGGTGACGACATTCACGCCATCAACAATCAGTTTGTTTTCCGAAGGCAGGACCTTTAAAACTTTACCGCGCTTGCCCTTGTCCTTGCCGGACAGAACAACCACCGTGTCCTCGCGCTTAATTTTAACTTTCTGTTTCATTATAGGACCTCCGGGGCCAAGGATATGATTTTCATGTAATTTTTTGAACGCAGCTCACGGGTCACGGGGCCGAAAATACGGGTTCCCACGGGCTCGCCCTGCTTGTTGATGATAACAACGGCATTGTTATCAAAACGAATCAGGGAATCATCGGGACGACGCACACCAAAACGGGTCCGCACGACCAAAGCGCGGTGCACATCCCCCTTTTTCACCTTCCCCCGAGGAATGGC
>JBJTVN010000060.1:0-1509 GCA_046081225.1 Alphaproteobacteria bacterium | reverse complement strand
TAGCTAGATTCTAATGCGATTGCCCTGGGGGGGACAATTGGGTGGCTGGACGATTCACTATACCAGTAGTAGTGAGGAAGTAACCATTTTCGAGGCGGCATACCGTTATCGTGAATCGGGAATTTCTCAGGTTGTTGTTGGCGGACGCGAATACGGTTGTGGTTCCTCGCGGGTCATGGCGGCAAGCGGACCGTGGATGCTCGGTGTACGTGCGGTAATTGCTGAAAGTTTTGAAGCTATTCACCGTGCGAACCTCTGGCAAATGGGGGTTGTGCCTTTCGTTTTCGCCGAAGGTGTGACCGCTGAAACCTTGGGACTCGATGGAAGCGAAGCGTGGAATATCCCGCTGAGCCAAATCACCCAAGATGGAGGCACTCTCAATGCCAGCTTTACCCGTGCATCTGGTGAAACTGTTGAAGTTCCGCTCGTGATCGCCCTCGAATCTCCGCAAGAGTTCGAGTTTTTGATTCACGGTGGGTCTATGCAGAAGCAAATGCGCCAACTAGCGGCAGCGGCTGCAGCCTAAAGTTCCCCCAAGGAACTTCACCACCTAGGGCCCTTCGGGGCCTTTTTTTTTCCCCCTTCCGAAACACCGGCACGGGCGTGCCCAGGGAGATTGGGCCGGTGGGCAGGGTGTTGAGGGCGGCGAGGGTGCGTTCTGTGGGGGGCACGCCCAGTTGATCCAGCAGGACGGCGGTGGTTGTGGGCATAAAGGGCTGCAGCAGCAGGCTGACGTGACGCATGGCCACCCAGACACAGGACAACACGGTCATCATGCGCGTGGGGTCCGTGGTCTTCAGCGCCCAAGGCTGTTGCTGGTCCACATAGCGGTTGCCGGCGCGGATCACATCCCACACCGTCTCCAGCGCGGTATGAAAGGCAAAGGCCGACACGGCGCGGGTGACCTCTGCATACAGGGGCGTCAGCAGGGCCAGAAACGCCTGATCTTCTTCACGCCACGCCTCGGGATTCACCATCAGGATCCCCTGATTGTGTTTGACCATCATGCTCAGCGTGCGCTGGCACAAGTTGCCGTAATCGTTGGCCAAATCGCCGTTGGCCCGCTGGCGGAGCTTGTCGCGGGAAAAATCGCCGTCTTGGCCAAAGGGAACCTCCCGCAGCAGAAAATACCGCACGGCGTCCAGCCCAAAGGTCTGGATGATCTCCCCCGGGTCAATGGTGTTGCCGAGGGATTTGGATATTTTCTGCCCCTCGTTCGTCCACCATCCGTGGGCGAAAATCTGTCTGGGCAAAGGCAATCCCGCCGCCATCAAAAACGCCGGCCAGTACACCGCATGAAAGCGCAAAATGTCCTTGCCCACCACGTGCACATCGGCGGGCCAACAGGGCATGGCCTCAGGATATCCCGCCGCCGTCAGGTAATTGGCCAACGCATCCAACCACACATACATCACATGATCAGGATCACTCGGCACCGGAATCCCCCACGAAAAGGTGCTGCGGGAAATGGACAGATCCTTCAGACCGCCCTCAACAAAGCGGATGACC
>JBJTVN010000059.1:0-1062 GCA_046081225.1 Alphaproteobacteria bacterium | reverse complement strand
GCCCTCATCCGTAAATGGGCCCTGAATATCCTGCACCAAAAACGCCCAAAAAATATGTCCATCAAAAGAACCATGCGTAAAGCCCTCCTGAAACCTCAATTCCTCCTAGAATTATGCAATTTCTAATGCGATTGCCCTGCAAAGGAATCAGACCCAAGCATCATAAAACAAACAGCCCCGCCACAATGCGATTGCGCCGCGGGAAATCATGGGCATATACGGGGGATCCAAAGGGCCGCTCGCTGACCAGCAATCCCCTTTCCCCAATCTAGTGAAACAGGGAGGTGTGCTTGGGCGGATAAATGTAATTTTGGGGGGAGATCAGGTGACAGGGGGCAGGTGACAGGAAACAGGTTTTTCCCGTCCTCTGATATCTGGTGGGTTATTGATACACGAAACGGCGGTGGGCGATGGCCAGAACCAAGATCGTGACCGTATCCTGCTGGATATCACAAATGATGCGATAATCCCCGATGCGGTATCGCCATAATCCCCCCTTGTCCCCTGTTAAGGCCTTGGCCAACAGACGGGGATTTTCGCTGGGGATGATGCGATCATTCAAAAAATCCACAATACGACCCTGCACATCTTTGGGCAGTTTTTGGAACTCTTTTTGGGCTTTTTTGACGAAGATGATTCGCCATTCATGGGTTATCATTCAAAACCTGCTGCAGGGTGTAACGCGGTCCCCCTTCGGATAAACGCTCCATGCCCAAGGAATAATCCGCCGCATCCTCCAAAACCGTTTCGATGATTTTGGCCAAATACGCCGAAGGGTCACAGTGATGCTGCACGGCCAAATCAGACAATCGCCGCCCCAAATGATCTGGTAAATGCAGAGTGAACATAGAAAAAAGTCTCCTTTATAACCATGGCATTATGAATGATCAGGGGGGGTGCTGTCAAGGGATCAGGGGACAGTGTCAATAACAAGTAAAGATGTCCGATGAGTTGACAAGTGATATGTCCGAATTGGGTTTATGTTTGGGGTAGCTTTTTATCCAGGGCACCTCTAAAAACCCTGTCTAAGTTTTGATTTTGTATTGGGTATGGGTTAGTTTG
>JBJTVN010000058.1:0-1329 GCA_046081225.1 Alphaproteobacteria bacterium | reverse complement strand
GCCTGTTTGGTGATGCGATGGGGGGCACCAATGGTGCGAACAATGGACGGATGGGGCGGGGCGCGGTCATGGGTGGGCAAAACCACCATATCAAAATGATCATACCCCAGTTCAGGGCGCATCATATGACATACAAAGGTTTTACCCCCAGATTTTCGTTTGATGGCGGCGGCAATGCGGGCCTGACGGCGGCCCGCCGAAATCACGATATCCGGCCAAGGGGGAAGCAAATCATGGTGATGGATACCCAAAAAATTGAGCGGCAAAAATTCATTATACAGTCTGGAAAAAAGGGTATAGCGCAAGGTTTTTGTGATCACAGGGTGAATCAAATAGCTGGCCACCCCATCCACCTGACTGTTATTGCCAGGGCGATGATCGTGTAGGGCCCAGATAAGAGGGACTTTTGTCATTTGGTGTCACATTGGTTTTTTTGAAACATACGTGTTGTTTGTACGAAGAGTTGACGCCTTCGTCCAGAGTGCGTATCGTAAAAAAAACACAAAGGGAAAAGCGCCTATGAATACCGCGCAAAAACAGGTCCAAGATGAAGAATCCATCGAAGGCATTCTGCTATCCATACGGGAAATCATGATGACGGATGGCCAAGCTGAGGGGGGCGCCCCCCGCACCATGGATGATGCCCCTGTTTTGGACTTAACACAGCTGATTCGTGAAAACGGACAAATTCAGGAAATCCCCAAACCTAAGGCCCCGATTCCAGACAGTATCTTGAAGGAAATCGACAAAAACATTATTAAAAATAAAGAGATAAGGGATTCCTTCGTTGCAAGAGAACCCGATCAAGAAACGCCTGTTTTAGAGGAATCTCCATCCGAAGAGCAAGAAAGCTTTGATGGCCAAGATGTTTTTGACGATCAGACAGCCCTGAATGAAATTGCGGATATGCTGGAGGAAGATTTACCGGATGCCCAAACCCTTGCCGAATCCCCCCAAGACGAGGATGCTCTTTTGCAAGAACCAGAAGAAGACCTTCAAGAAGAAGCGTTTTTAGATCTGGAAAGTGACGAGGCCGCAGAGCCCCTAAAAACAGAAGACGATGGGGCGTTTTTTTCTTTGGATGCCCTGCAAGACGATGCCGATGTCTTTTTGGACCATGAGGGGGAGGATGTGACAGAATCCCTGCTATCACAATCTGCAGAATCCCAAGATGATGACCATGATGAGAAGGCTTTGCTGGGGGGAGATGCTCTGGCCTTGTCCCTGCGGGCCTTGGATCAGCTGGATGTGGCCGTGGCCCAAACACGGCTAAAGCCCGACCCTGTGTTCGATCAGGATGATGGGATTGGCACCAACATCCCCAGCAAA
>JBJTVN010000057.1:0-3376 GCA_046081225.1 Alphaproteobacteria bacterium | reverse complement strand
CCCATCGAACATGCCTGGGCCAACCTCAAACACTATGTTAAATCTGCCAAACATGCCTTTGACTCCTTCGCGGCCAACCTCACCGCTCAAATCCTTAAAATGAATCATTCTAATTCGGTATAGCTATACTTAAAACAAGCGATCTTTGGGACAGCGATCTTTGGGAAGATGATATTCTCTATCAATTCTGTATAGATTTTTGACATTGTAAACTATTTCCACAGTTTACAATGGTTTTTACCATATTTTTAAAGCCCATTTTTTATTGAGGAGATTTCTTATGACCTTTCACGACGTTCGTTTTCCCACCGATATTTCCTTTGGCAGTTCGGGGGGGCCGGTGTTTTCCACGACGATCATCAGTTCTTTTACGGGGTACGAGCAGCGCAACATCAATTGGATGGATGCGCGGTGCCGTTATAATGTGGCCTACGGCGTGCGCAAGCCGCAGCAGCTGGAGGCTTTGCTGACGTTTTTTCGGGCGCGGCGGGGGCGCGGGTATGCCTTTCGGTATCAGGATTGGCAGGATTATCAGTCCTGTTCTGTCACCGGCACCCCCACGGCCACGGATCAGGTTCTGGGCACGGGCAACGGCACGCAAAGGGTGTTTTTTCTGCAAAAAACCTATACCTCTGGCAGTTACAGCTATGTTCGGCCCATCACCAAGCCGGTGGCGGCGTCCGTTCTGGTGGCGGTGGGGGGGGTGGCTTTGCCGCCGTCTGGTTTTGTTGTGAATGCCTTAACCGGTGAAGTCACCCTGAACACCGCCCCCGCCACCGGCGCCAGCGTTACGGCGGGCTTTCGGTTTGATGTTCCGGCGCGGTTTGACATGGATGCCTTGGCCACATCGCTGGATCAGTACGGTTTGGGCTCCGCCCTGGATATTCGGGTGGTGGAGGTGGCGGAGTAGGGTTTTTTAGGGGTTTACGGTGTGATCTGTTTTATCTTTTTCCCACCTGCCTTGGGATTGCTGCCTTGGGATTGCTGCCTTGGGATTTTAGGATGGATTTTAGGATACGCCTTTGGGAACCTGTTCCTCATCATGGTGCCCAGAAGAAGACTCGAACTTCCAAGGTCTTGCGACCGCTAGTACCTGAAACTAGTGCGTCTACCAATTCCGCCATCTGGGCATAAAAACAGCCCCCCCATATGCCACAGTCTGAAGGGAAAGGGAACTGTTTTTTTAAACCGCAAACGACGTCCCGCACCCGCAGGTGGCCTTGGCGTTGGGGTTTTTCAGAAGAAAGGCCGATCCCATCAAATCGGTTTTATAGTCCACGAGGGATCCCTCGATCAGGGACAGAGAGGCAGGGTCCGTCACCACGGCCACATCATCGCCTTGGGGCATCACCACATCATCGGCCTGCGCCGTGTTGTCCAGCGAAAACTGGCAATCAAACCCCGAACAGCCCCCTGCGGTAATCAGAATACGCAGATTTAGGTCCGGCTGGCCCTTTTGAGAGCGCAAGGCCAGAACGCGATCTTTGGCAGTGGGAGACAGTGTGAGCATCTTGACAAAAACCCCGTCTTCGCTTTATAGTCTTTTTTTAAGGAACTTACTGTTTTGGCACCTTCTCAGCGTATCCCTTTTTTCATGGATTGTCTAGATTTATGACCGTTGCCGCCATGCCCTCTCTGCTCTCGGATGCAGGTTTATCGCGATACATTCAAGAGATTCAAAAGTTTCCGTTTTTAACAGCGGAACAGGAACTGTCCATGGCCCGCCAGTATCGGGATCATGGGAATCTTCAGGCGGCCCATGGCCTGGTCACCAGCCATTTGCGTCTGGTGCTGCGGGTGGCGTTGTCGTACCGTGGATATGGCTTGCCCATGGCGGATTTGATTGCCGAGGGGAACATGGGCCTGATGAAGGCCGTGAAGAAATTCGACCCCGAGCGGGGCTTTCGCCTCTCCACCTACGCCCTGTGGTGGGTGAAGGCCACCATTCAAGAGTTTATCCTGAAAAGCTGGTCCCTAGTGAAAATTGGCACCACGGCATCCCAAAAAAAGCTGTTTTTCAACCTGCGCAAACTGAAAAACAAAATGCGCGTGTTTGATGATACCGCCCTGTCCCCCGATCAGGCCAAGAGCATCGCCACCACGCTGGAGGTCTCTGTGGATGATGTGCATCAGATGCACGCCCGCCTGTCTGGTGCTGATCAGTCCCTGAACGCCACGGTTTTTGATGATGATGGGCAACAGGCCATGGATAGGCTGGCCGATACGCAGGACAACCACGATGTGACCTTTGCCCAACGGGAAGAGGCTGACCTGCGTGGGCAGCATTTGAAACGGGCCATGAACACCCTGAAAGAGCGGGAGCAAGCCATTTTTGCCGCCCGTTACCTGCAGGATCCCCCCCAAACGCTGGAGGTTCTGAGTCAAACCTACGCCATTTCCCGCGAGCGGGTGCGCCAGATTGAAAAACAGGCCTTTGATAAAGTCAAAGCCCTGATGCTCACCGCTGGACCCGCAGCATGAGGGTCTTGGGCAACACGGGACCCCTGTGGGCATGACCCTGATTGACAGCCATTGCCATTTGGATTTTCCCGATTTTGACACGGATCGCCCCGATGTGTTGGCCCGCGCCCAGGCCGCCGGCGTGCGTTATGCGCTGAGCATTGCCACACAAAAAGACACCTTTGCCCGCGTTCTGGCCACGGCAGAGAGCAGCCCGATGCTGTTTTGCACCGTGGGCATTCACCCCTGCCACGTGCACGAGGGGGTTTTGGATGCCCGCGAGATCATCCAGCACACCCACCACCCCAAAGTCATTGGCATCGGGGAAACGGGGTTGGATTATTATCACAGCCGAGAGCATATCGACCTGCAAAAAACATCCTTTCGCCAGCACATTCAGGCCGCGCAGGAAACCCAGTTGCCGGTGATTATCCATGTGCGTGATGCCGAAGAGGACACCCTGTCCATTCTGCGGGAAACCCAAGGGCAAAACCCCTATCCCGCGCTGATTCATTGTTTTACGGGGTCTGCGGATTTTGCGGCGGCGGTGTTGGATTTGGGGCTGTATATTTCCCTGTCAGGCATTGTGACGTTCAAAAGCGCCCACGCGCTGCAGGCCATCGCCCGCACCCTGCCGCTGGATCGGATTCTGGTGGAAACGGACGCCCCCTATCTATCCCCCGCCCCCCATCGCGGCCAAAGGGCGGAGCCCGCCTTTGTCAAACACACCGCCGATTTCATCGCCGATTTGCGCGGCATCGCCCGCGAAGAGCTCTACACCGCCACCACAGAGAATTTTGGGCGGTTGTTTGGGAAGGCGGGGGTGGGTTGATAAGATTGCTCTTGACAAATGGTGACAAATATGACACCATTTTTTTATGCGTGATTCCCGTCCTATTTCTTGGATTAAAGCGGC
>JBJTVN010000056.1:0-2254 GCA_046081225.1 Alphaproteobacteria bacterium | reverse complement strand
GTCCGAGTGTTTGCCACCATCACCTTCGTCGAACAAAGTGATCCCTAGCACGTAACCCCGCTCCCCAAAGCGGCGCAGGGTGCTTTGGGGGGGGATTTCCCCCCCCTACCCCAAAATTTTCTGGCGCAGGGCTTGCATGTCATCGGCAAAATCCGGTTCGTGATCCATGATTTGACGGATTTTGCGCACGGCGTACATGACGGTGGTGTGGTCTTTGCCGCCGTAGTATTTCCCAATTTCGGGCAGGGACAGCGGGGTGAGCTCTTTGGCCATAAACATGGCCACCTGACGGGGGCGGGCAATGGTGCGCAGGCGCGTGCTGGCCAAAATATCCTGCAACGTCAAACGATAATGATCCGCAACGGTTTTGGTGATGCCGTCCAACGTGATGGGCTTGGCCTGAGAGCGCAGCATATCCCGCAGCTGAATCCGCGTGTTTTCAATGGTGATGGGGGTGCCGGCAATGTCGGCGTGGGCGGTGATGCGGTTCAGGGCGCCCTCCAGCTCCCGCACGTTGGATGTGATGGATTCCGCCAGAAAAGCAATGACATCTTGGGGGATGGGCACACCCATGGCGGCGGCCTTGTTTTGCAAAATGCCCAAACGCAATTCATAACTGGTGGGGTGAATATCGGCCACCAAGCCCCATGCCAGACGGGATTTCAGGCGTTCATGAATCCCCTCTAGGTCTGATGGGGATTTATCGGCGGAAATAATCACCTGTCGGTTTTGATCGATCAGGGCGTTAAAGGTGTGAAAAAACTCCTCTTGTGTGGAGTTTTTGTCGCTGATAAATTGAACATCATCAATCATCAACACATCCACCGAGCGGAACATTTCCTTAAACGCCATGGTGTCTTTGAACCGAATGGCCCGCACAAATTCATACATGAATTTTTCCGCAGACAGATACACCACGCGGCGCTGGGGGGTCTTTTCGGCAATGTGCCACGCAATGGCGTGCATCAGATGGGTTTTGCCCAACCCCACACCCCCATACAAAAACAGGGGGTTAAAGGTCACCGCGTCCGCATCCGCAATGCGCCGCGCGGCAGAAAAGGCCAATTCGTTGGATTTTCCCACCACAAAACTTTCAAAAGTCAAACGGGGATCCAGCTGAATGGAAAAACGGGACAAATCCGCCGATGCGCTGGGCATCGTGGCCACGGCGGGGGCAGGGGTAGGGGAGGCCCCAGCCTGTTCCCCAGATTTTGCATCGTTGGCAACGGTTTTGGCGTGGCCGTCCCCCACATCAATGGTGATGTCGGTTAAGGCGGGATTGACGCGGCGGGCAAAAAAACGAATGCGGTCGGTGTAATGGCTTTCGATCCACTTACGGGCCAAGGTGGTGGGCGCAATCAAACGCAAACGATGGCCATCCGCAGGGGAAAACACGATGGGACGAATCCAGCTGTCAAAGGCCGCTTGGCCCAGCTCGTGCCGCAAGGATTCCTGAACCATATGCCATTGGTGCTGATTCAAAGCAGCCTCCCTACCCTCAGTTTTGTCCACACACAAGGCCGTTTTTTTAGGGGACAAAAATCCACCATGGGCAGCCAACCCAAAAAACAAACAGAATCAAAGACGTGATAACGTAACTAAGCCGACAAGGCCGCAACGCGGGCATGAAGGCCTGATATGCGCCGCGCAGCGGTGTTTTTGTGCAAAACCCCCTTGGTGACGCCCCTGTGAATTTCTGGCTGAGCCAGCAGGAAAGCCTGATGGGCAGCCTGGGCATCGCCGGAGAGCAAAGCATCCTCCACACGACGGATAAAGGTTTTGATGCGACTGACCCGTGCCCGACGAACGTCGGTGCGCTTGATAGTCTGACGGGCCCGTTTCAGGGCAGATTTATGATTGGCCATAAGGACGAAACTCTAAAGCGTGTTGATCAAATGTATCCCTGTTGTACCCTGAGGTCTCTCTGAGGTCAAGGGGCAAATGATAGGTGTTAAGAGCAATTTGGAGGAAACCGTAGCTGTTTATTTCTGATTATTTCTGAAACGTTTATGGGAAAGAACGGGGCGGGGCAATCGGAGGACGGAGGACGGAGGACAGAGGACCGAAAAAAATCTTCCGTCTTCCGTCCTCGGTCTTCTGTCTTCCGAATGAGGCGCGGGGTAAATTCTGCTGGGTGGGTAAGCCTTTTCCTTAAGGGGAGACGCGGCTCCCGCCCCCACACTTTTCTTTGGGCCTCAAGGGGTTCGCTTCGCCGAGGCAGAAAAAATCATCCTCGCAGGCTGCGCTTCGCGCC
>JBJTVN010000055.1:0-2566 GCA_046081225.1 Alphaproteobacteria bacterium | reverse complement strand
AAATCAAAAAGAGGTGAAAGGCGGTTTCCAAAACGAAGTGCAACATCCCGAAGATAGGCGTTGAGAGCCTGCTGGAGTGTTTTATAGCCCAAGCATTTTCTGGGCGTATTGTTCATGATATCGACGATGCGGTCAAGGTCTTCTTGCGAGACGCGGCTGAACCTTGAAATCCATAAATCCGATGCTATGATGGGACCTCACATGTTTATTGAGATTGACCTTCATGACTGTTTTAATCACTCTGCATGCCCTGATCACCTTGGCCCTGATTGTGGTGGTGTTGATGCAAAAGCGTAACACGGGCGCCCTGGGCGGTCTGGCGGGACAAAGCAACCCGTCCCGCATGATGACCCCGCGGGCCAGCAGCAACCCTTTGGCCAAGCTGACAACCTGGCTGGCGGCGGTTTTCATTGGGCTGAGCCTGATTCTGGCATATGTTTCCAAAGGACAGAAGGATGATCCCACCGAAGCCCTATCGCAAGCCGTAAAAGCCTCTACCCTACCTCTGGAGGGTACCCCCGCGGTGCCATCTTCTGCGGCCCCATCGCCTGCACCGGCAAAAACCTTGCAACCGGATTTGGAAACCCCCGCAAAAACATCCGACACCAAGCCATCGGAGGCCACGTCAAAGCCGGCATCCGCCCCTCAGCCTCATCCCTCTTCATCCCCCGCCCCGTAGATGCGCCAGAAATTTCTTTTTATCACTGGGGGTGTTGTCTCCTCTCTGGGGAAGGGCATTGTGTCGGCGTCCTTGGGGGCCTTGCTACAGGCACGGGGTTATGCCGTGCGCCTGCGTAAGCTGGATCCCTATCTGAACGTGGATCCTGGCACCATGAGCCCCTATCAGCATGGGGAGGTCTTCGTCACCGACGACGGCGCGGAAACCGACCTGGACCTTGGGCACTATGAACGCTTCACCGGTGTCACCGCCAAACGGGGGGACAACATCACCACCGGCAAAATTTATTCCGAAGTCATCGCCCGCGAACGTCGCGGGGATTATCTGGGCGCCACCATTCAGGTGATTCCCCATGTCACAGATGCCATCAAAGAGTTTATCCTGAGCCACACCGACGATTGCGATTTTGTCCTGTGTGAAATCGGTGGCACCGTGGGGGATATTGAGGGCCTGCCGTTTCTGGAGGCCATCCGCCAACTGCGCAACGATCATGGCATGGCCCATACGGCCTTCATTCATTTGACCTTGCTGCCCTATATCGCCAGTGCGGGGGAATTAAAAACCAAGCCCACACAACACTCTGTTAAAGAAATGCTGAGTGTGGGGATCCAGCCAGATTTTCTGGTGTGCCGCTGCGAACATCCCATCCCGCCGGAAGCGCGGGCTAAGATTGCTCGTTTTTGTAATATGCGGCCGTCCCATGTCATGGCGGGTTATGATGTGCCCTCCATTTACGACGTGCCCGCCGCCTTGCATGCCGAGGCCATGGACGAGCGCATTTTGGAATTTTTTCACTTAACCCCCAAAAAAGACACCGATCTTTCGGGGTGGCACCGTCTGCACACCTTGCGTCATCAGCAGCATGGACAGGTGACGGTGGGCATTGTGGGCAAATACACATCCCTGCATGATTCCTATAAATCGTTGATCGAGGCCATCGATCACGCCGGCCTGCACTGCGGGGTGAAAACCAACATCGCGTGGCTGTCCGCGGATCAGGTGCGGGATGGTGTGGCGGATTTATCCCCCTGCGATGCCATTTTGGTCCCAGGGGGCTTTGGGGAGCGTGGGACGCGGGGCAAAATGGCGGCCATTACCTACGCCCGCGAAAACCATGTGCCCTTTTTGGGTATTTGTTTTGGGATGCAAATGGCGGCCATTGAATTTGCCCAGAATGTCTGCGGCCTCAGCGGGGCCAGTTCCACGGAATTCGGTGCCTGCCAAGACCCCATCATCGACCTGATGACCGGTTGGCAGCGCGGCGATGCCCGCGAACAACGCTCGCAAGAGGACCACAAAGGGGGCACCATGCGCCTAGGGGTCTATCCCTGCCGACTGCACCCTGACACCTTGGCCGCCCGTATTTATGGTGCCACCACAATTTCAGAGCGCCACCGTCACCGCTATGAAATGAATCGGTCCTACGAATCCTTGTTGGCGGACAAGGGCATGATCATTGCCGGTGATTCCCCCGATGGCACCCTGCCGGAAATTATCGAGCTGAAAGACCACCCCTGGTTTGTGGGCGTACAATTCCACCCCGAATTAAAATCCACCCCCCACAACCCCCATCCTCTGTTTGTGTCCTTTGTGCGGGCAGCCATGGAGCGGCAGACAAGGGGGTGAAAAGGCGGGGCGGGGGCAGCAGGATTTATCCCTCGGGTCAAGGGCGGAAGGGAAAAAATACCGGACTGAGCGCAGCGAGGGAGGATGATTTTTTCCCTTCCGGCGAAGCGTACCCTTGAGGCGGGGGGGAAATTCTGCTGGGTGGGTAAGCCTTTTCCTGAAGGGGAGACGCGGCTCCCGCCCCCACACTTTTCTTTGGGCCTCAAGGGGTTCGCTTCGCCGAGGCAGAAAAAATCATCCTCGCAGGCTGCGCTTCGCGCC
>JBJTVN010000054.1:0-3518 GCA_046081225.1 Alphaproteobacteria bacterium | reverse complement strand
CGCGGCTCCCGCCCCCACACTTTTCTTTGGGCCTCAAGGGGTGCGCTGCGCCGGTGCGAAAAAAATCATCCTCCCTCAGCCCGCTGCGCGGTCTTCAGTCCGGTATTTTTCCCGCCCCGCCCCTTGACCCCCAAAGAAAACCGTCCCGCCCCGCCGCGCTTTAGAATCGTTTGTCAAAAGAAAGGAATAACCATGACCAACCGCTACGCACGCCAAACCGTGTTGCCAGAATTGGGGGCTGATGGACAGGCCCGCCTGAATCAGGCCTCGGTGCTGTGCGTGGGGGCGGGAGGGCTTGGATCGCCGGCGTTGCTGTATCTGGCGGCGGCGGGCATCGGCCGCATCGGGATTGTGGATGATGACAGGGTGGACGTTACCAATTTGCACCGGCAGATTCTGTTTACAGAATACGACGTTCATCAGGAAAAGGCGGCGGTTGCGGCCCAGAAACTCTCCCACCTCAACACCCACACCCACGTGGATGCCCATCCTGTGCGCCTGACAGCCAGCAATGCCTTGGCACTGCTGGGGGATTATGATGTGATTCTGGATGGCACCGATACGGTGGCCAGCAAATTTTTGCTGAATGATGCCTGTGTGCGCCTTGGCAAGCCCTTGGTGCATGCGTCGATTTTGGGATTTCAGGCCCAGGTGTCGGTGTTTTGGGGGCGTCATGGCCCCTGCTATCGCTGTCTTTACCCCACCCCCCCCAAAGGGGATGTGCTGAACTGCGCCGAGGCCGGCGTCATAGGGGCCATGGCGGGGATGGTGGGGGCCACGCAGGGTTTGCAGGCCCTGATGATGGCTCTGGGTTTGTCGTGGTGCCAAAGCCATGGTCTGGCCCCTCTGTTGGGTCGGCTGTGGGTGCTGGATGCCCGCAACATGAACACGCGCTTGTTGACCGTTACCAAAAACCCCTCTTGCCCTGTGTGTGCGGGCAATCCAGAGGCTGTTAGGCTGCAGCATGAACCCGATGCCCCCTGCGTAACGCGCCATCCCCATGATGTTCGGGTTATGGATGTGGCGCAGGCCCTTTTGTGTTCGGAGGAGACTGTCTTTTTGGACGTGCGCGAGCCCTTTGAATGGCGCAGCGGCCACATCACGGGGGCGCGTCACCTGCCGCTGGGGCATCTGCTGGCCGAGGGGGGGGCTTTGGATGATCTCCCCCTCAATGCCCCCATTGTGGTGTATTGCCAGCATGGGATCCGCAGCCTGACCGGCGCTGCCCATTTGCAACGTTTGGGGTATACCAACATTTCCCACCTAGAGGGCGGGTTTGTCCGCTGGCCCCAAGGACCCCTTTCCCGTCATCAAATCTAAAAGGTTCAAAAGGGGATCATCCGCCGGCAAAACCTTATGCCCCTGCAATTCGGATAAACGCAGCCACATCAGGGGTTGCCCCTCTAATCCCTCAGGCGTTCCCAACCACTGATCACAGCGATAGGCCAGCATCAGAATGTTGCCCTCTTGATAGGTGTGTTCAATAAAGCTCAGGGGTTTCAAAGCCTCCGGCGCCACCGTGATGCCCAGTTCCTCTTTCAGCTCCCGCGCCAAACCGATGCGGGGGGATTCCCCCTCATGAATTTTCCCCCCAGGGAATTCCAAATAGCCTTCCCATGACTTGCCGGCGGGGCGCTGCGCAAACAAAAAGCGTTTGTGCACATCCATCAGGATGGCAGCCCCCACCAATGTCAGGCCCCCGCCGAGGGTCTGGTGCATGCTCTAACTCCGGTAACTGGCGTTAATATCAATATAGGCATGGGTCAGATCACACCCCCATGCATGGCCGCGGGCGGATCCCATCCCCAGATCAATGGCAATGCGGATCTCGTCTTCTTTCAAATGCTGGGCAAAGGGGGATTCGTCAAAGGGGGTGATGCGTCCCTCTGAAACCACCAACGGATGCCCCCCCAACTGGACGGTTAAGCGGGCGGGATCCAGCGGCACCCCGCTTTTGCCAATGGCGGCCACAATGCGGCCCCAGTTGGCATCCTCCGCCGCGATGGCGGTTTTCACCAGGGGCGATTCTGCCACGGCCATGGCCACGGCCTTGGCATCATTTGGGCTGGCGGCCCCTGTGACGGTGACGGTGATCAGTTTACGGGCGCCCTCGCCGTCGCGAATGATCTGCAGGGCCAGATCTTGGCACAGGTGGGTCAGGGCCGCCTCAAAAGCATCATAATCCTGCACGGCCATGGGCACCACCCCCGTGGCCGCCACCATCAAACTGTCACTGGTGGAGGTATCCGTATCCACAGAAATGCAATTAAACGTCTGATCCGCCGCCCTTGTCAGCATGGGCTGCAAAACCTCCGCGGGGATATCCCCATCGGTGACAATGTAACTCAGCATGGTGGCCATATTGGGCTTGATCATCCCCGATCCCTTGGCAATGCCATTCAGGGTGACGGTGGCCCCGCTGGACAAACGCACCTGATGCGTGGCGCGTTTGGGATAGGTGTCTGTGGTGGCAATGGCATCGCTGACGGCGTCCCAGCCATCGGGCTTGGCACGGGCGATCAGATCGTCATGGTGGGGCAGGATGCGGTTGGCAGGAAAGGGCTCCCCAATGATCCCCGTGGCACTGTGGGCAATCTGATGGGGTGAACACTTCAGGTGATGGGCCAAATCCCCAGCGATGGCGTCCACCGCGTCATACCCTGCTTTTCCCGTAAAGACGTTGGCATTCCCCGCCACAATAGATATCGCGCGGACGGTGCCCCCAGCGGCCACGCGGCGGCTATGCTTCACCGATGGCGCAGCGGTGGCCGACAGGGTGAAGACACCAGCAAAGCTGGCCGGACGGTCAAACACAAACAGGGTGACATCATCCCGCCCCTGATACCGCACACCAGCGGCCGTGGTGGCCACACGCACCCCCGCGATGGGGGGCAAAGCGATTATGCTTTTGGGGGCAAGGGGGGAACGCGTTAAGGCCATATTGATGCTTTCGTTTTTGGGGATCTTTGGCTAAGATGAGGCCCATTGAAAAACGTTTTGCCCCCCATGTCCACAGAAAAATCCACAGAAACCCACCCCACGCGCCGCGCCATTGCTGAGGGGATCGAGCCCCTGCTGTACGAAACCCTGCCCGTTTTGGATCATGGGTTTGTGCGGGTCATTGATTATATGGGCAACGATGAGGCCATTACCCAGGCGGCCCGTGTGTCTTACGGCAGCGGCACCAAACAGGTGCAACAGGATCGGGGCTTGATTCGGTATCTGATGCGTCACTGGCACACGACACCCTTTGAAATGTGCGAAATCAAACTGCATGTGAAATTGCCCATCTTTGTTGCCCGTCAGTGGATTCGTCACCGCACCGCCAATGTGAATGAGTATTCCGCCCGCTATTCCATCATGGATAAGGAATTTTATCTGCCCCAGCCCGAACACTGCGCCTCCCAATCCCAAAACAACAAACAGGGACGCCAGCCCGAACCTCTGTCCCCCCAGCGCACGGCAGAGGTCCTGGAGATCCTGAAACGGGACGCCACACGCTGTTATGATGATTATAT
>JBJTVN010000053.1:0-18895 GCA_046081225.1 Alphaproteobacteria bacterium | reverse complement strand
TCAAGAGGTACAATAAAATTCAGAAGAATATCAACAAAAAAATCGGGGTCAAAAAAATCGGGTCTTAAAAAAATGCAAAGGGCCCCAAAACCTATGCAAGGCACCCCAAACGAATCCCTTGGTGCCCAAGGTCCCCTGTGGTATACCTAGGGCGTAAACATATCCATCACCTGTATCTTTTAGAAAAATCAAGGGATACGGAGTATAAAAAACCGGAAAGGGACATCCATGCTGTTGTGGTTTCGTCGTGTCTTGGCAGGAACGTTGGCCAAGGTTTTGTTGATTTTGATGATTGTCTCCTTTGCCTTTTTTGGATACGAAACGGCGTTTCATGGCAATCCCCAAACCGACATTGTGGCCACGGTGGAGGATATAGAGATCGCCGCCACCCGTCTGATGCGGGCACGGGAACAGATTCAGGAAAACTACACCCGCGCCTTTGGGGGACAGGCCATGCCGGATTTTTTCAAAGACCGTATTTGGGATGATGCCCTGAAATTGCTCGTCAATGATGCCCTGATCACCTCCGCCGCCGAGGCATGGCAGATGCCCATTCCTGAAAAACGTCTGGTAAAGGTTTTGGGCCAGTATCCCGTGTTTCAAAATGCCGAAAAAACCTTTGATCCAGAGCTGTTTAAAAGCGTTCTGGCCAAATCAGGGGTCAGCCCCCAAGATGTTTTAAACGATGTGCGCGTTTCCGAATGGCAGCGGTATTTTCGGGATGCTTTTTTGTCTGCCACCATCGTGCCAGAGCCCCTGGTCATCGCCACCCTGCAACAAGAGAAGGAAACCCGCAGCGCTTTGGTTTTTAACCTGCCCGTTGTGCCCATGACCACGGCTGTGCCCGACAGCACCTTAAAGCCATGGTTTCAAACGCGCACGGATCGTTACAAAACCCCCGAAAAGCGCATGTTTGGTTATACCGCGTTGGGACTGACCTTTCGTGATGATGCCATCGAGGCCTATTACAAAGCCCACACCGATACCTTTACCCCCGCCCCCAAGCGCCGCGTTTTGCAGCGATTTTGCCCTGACCAGGCCTGTGTGGATCAGAACAAAACCCTAAAAACCCTTGATCCCGCCGCACCTGAGGTGACGGATCTGGGCCTGATAGAGGCCAAAGACCTGCTGCCCGCCCTGCGCCAAGTGGCTTTTGATCTGCCGCTGAACACCGTTTCCGCCCCTGTAAAAACCGATTTTGGGTGGACCTTTTTGCAAATCACAGAGATTCAGGCCCCTCCTGCTCCCCCGTTGAAAGACATTAAAAACCAAGTCATCGAGGCCATGAAAACCCCCGAAAGCGTGGAGGCCCTGTATAAACAAACCAACGCCCTGGAAACCGCCGTGACGGAAACAGGCACTTTGGAAAAAGCCAGCCAGTCCCTGAAGCTGCCCTTTGAAAAAACGGCTTTGATTACGCAGGACAGCATGCCAGAGGCCCTGAAGCCCCTATCTCAGGAACTATGGTCCCTGCCCCTTAAAGGCACATCCGACTTAAAAGAGGTCAGCACCGATCATTACGTCATGGCCACCCTGATTCAGGTGGTGCCCTCTCAGCCCATGACCTTTGAACAGGCCCGTGATCACGTGCTGCGGGATTATCATACAGAGCAGGCTCAGGCCCTGCTCAAACAAAAGCGCGATGCCCTGAAGGCCAAACTCAAGGCCATGAAACCCGCAGAGCGGGCGGCCTTTTTGTCCGATGATGATATCAATGTGGCCCAGCCCACAGCCCTCAGCCGCGCCCGCGCCATGGAGGCCTTTCAGGCCGATGTGGCTGAAATGATGTTCAGCAGTCCCGTGGGCGAGATCAAAGACATCACCAGCGGGGCCATGGCCCAGATTGTGATTGTGACGGGCATTCAGCGCCCCGATCCCAAAACCCTGAGTGCCCCCGAAAAAGAGGAAACCCGTCGCCGCCTGAAAGATGCCATAGCGCAGGATATGTATGATGCGTTCTTGCAGGATTTAAAAACCCTGTTTCCCGTCAGGATTCACGAAGACGTGTTCAAACGCCTGAAAACCAATGGTTAACATCAGTCCGGTTTCCCAGGTTCAATCGGCCTTTCGTGACAACAGGGGAACGTTGGTGTCCCTGCGGTTATCGGCGGATTGGATCACGCCGGTGCGGGCCTTTTTGTCCCTGCAGCCGACCCCCCATCGCTTTTTGTTGGAATCGGTGGAGCGGGCCGTGTTTCGGGGGCGTTATTCCGTTTTGGGATGGGGCAGCGATCAAGTCTGGACCTATCACGGCCACCATCGGGGGGAGGTTATCCACGGCAACGCCCCCCCCATCCCCTTAACGGGCAGCGGACCGGCGCAGCTTAAAAGCTTACTGGCCCAAAATCCCCTGCAGATGCCGCCGGATTTGCCCCCCTTGGCTATGGGGTTTTACGGCTTTTTGGGCTTTGATCTGATTCGTGACGTTGAGGATCTGCCCGATGATAGACCCAACACCCTGAATCTGCCCGTAGCCAAGCTGTTTCGCCCCGCCCAGATCATGGTGTTTGATAACGTGCGGGATGAGATTGTTTTGGTGAAAGCCGTGTTTCCAAACGCGGGCCTTTCCCCAGAATCAGCCCATGAAGCCGCCGTGGCCACGCTGAAAGACACCCTGCATCACATTATCACAAAGCGTTTATCCCCCGAAGAAACAGAGGCCCTGCTGGCGGGGCAGGATGCCATGCCCCCCCCCGAAACCATCATATCCAGCATGACCAAAGATGCCTTTTTCCAGTCTGTTCTGGTGGCCAAAGAGGCCATCGCGGCGGGGGATTGTTTTCAAATTGTGCTGTCCCAGCGGTTTTCCCGTCCCTTTGATGGGGACCCCTTTTCGTACTATCGCCGCCTGCGCCGTCTGAATCCATCGCCCTATCTGTTTTTTCTGGATATGCAGCATCTGGTGTTGGTGGGTTCCAGTCCAGAAACCTTGGTGAAGGTTGACGATGGCCAAATGACCGTTCGTCCCATTGCCGGCACGCGGCCACGGGGGAAAACACGGACGGACGATCAGGCCCTCGCCGCGGACCTCTTGGCCGATCCCAAAGAAATTGCCGAACATTTGATGCTGCTGGATTTGGGCCGCAACGATGTCAGTCGCGTCTGTGTCCCCGGCAGCGTTCAGGTCAAAGACCCCCTGAGCATTGAGCGCTATTCCCATGTCATGCACATTGTCTCCACCGTAGAGGGCACCCTGCGTCCCGAGGTGGATGTGGTGGATGCCTTTTTGGCGGGCTTTCCGGCGGGCACAGTCTCTGGTGCCCCCAAAGTCCGCGCCATGGAAACCATCGATCAGCTCGAACCCCACCGGCGCGGCCCCTACGGGGGTGGCGTGGGATACTTTTCCGCTGATGGCAAAACCATGGACACCTGCATCGCCCTGCGCACCGCCCTGATCCATCAAGGCCAACTCCATGTCCAAGCGGGTGCCGGCATCGTCGCGGACAGTAACCCAGACAGCGAATACACCGAAACCGTCAATAAGGCCAAGGCCCTGTTGGTGGCGGTTTGATTTTTTTGCGATACCCCTATCCCTCCATCACCACCGCCCCCAACCTCTGGTCGTGGGGTTCGGCGGGTAAGGCAGGAACCTGTTGAACGGCAAAAATCACCCCGATGCTGTGAATATCGGGATGGGCGGCCAGATACCGATCATAATATCCCCGTCCATAGCCCAAACGATGCCCCGCCGTATCCACCCCAACACAGGGCACCAACAGAGTATGAGGAATGACGGTCTGCGCCGTGGGCAGGGGCTCAGGAATGCCAAAGGGGCCAGCGGTCAGGGGATCCCCTGAATGCCACAGACGAAACACCAGATGCTTTTGGGTGACGGTGGGCATGGCCATGGGCCCCTGCCATGTTTGCCAAAAGGGGGACAGATTGACCTCCCCCTGAATCGGGTAATAAAGGCCCAAAACGGGGGGGGGCGATGGTGCCAGAAGGGCAGTGAGATTGTGGGCAATGTGGTTTTCCTTCACGCCGCGATGGGACACGTTTTGGCGTTGATGCAGCAAAAGGGCACGCAGGGCGGCTTTATCCAAAGCGTTCATCTTGCGCCGCCTGACGATGGGGGCTTTGGGGATAACAGCCCAGAATTTTCACGGCTTTGCTGTAAAAGGACAATTCCTCCAGCGCATGATCCATGGCAGCACTGTGTTGATGAGCCGCCACATCCACATAAAAATGGGCAATGTGAAAATCAGACCCTGAAAAATAACTTTCGATTTTCAGCAGGTTAATGCCGTTGGTGGCAAAACCCCCGAGGGCCTTGTATAGGGCGGCGGGCACGCTGCGCACATCAAAAAACAGCGATGTCATGGCGGGGATGTGCGGCGGGGGTGCTGGGGCGGCTTCATTGGCGATGATCAAAAAACGGGTGGTATTATCGGGACTATCGGCAATGTCATCATCCAAAACATCCAGATGATACAGGGATGCCGCCAAGCGGGACGCAATGGCCGCGTGGCTTGCATCCCCTTGCTGGGCTAACCACTGGGCAGCGGCGGCAGTGTCGGAAAACACATGGGGGGTGATGTCTTTGCCGATCAAATACCGACGACACTGGGACAGGGCCATGATATGGCTGTGGGCATGACGAATCCCACTGAGTTTGGCATTGGGCAGGCCCAACAGGCAGTGGCTAATGGCCTCGAAATGTTCCCCATGGATAAACATGCCGGCGCGGGGCAACAGGTGATAGACATCGCTGACACGCCCCGCGATGGAGTTTTCCACGGGAATCACGGCAAAATCCGCTTCCTCTGTTTTCAGGGCGGCGAAGGTATCCTCAAACGACACACAGGGTAGCGTTTTGGCACGGGGGAACAGTTTGCGGGCCACGAGATCTGAGAAGGCCCCGTGGCTCCCTTGGAAGGCGATGGTGGTCATAGCGTGTCCCCTGTTTGTGAAAGAAGATCCCGAATCACCAAGAGCGCCGCCCGTGTTGGGGGACGCTGCATATGATCGGGCATATAATGACGATAAAAGGCCTGAAGCGCAGCCTGAGGATTGTCCCCATCATAGCCAAAACGGATTAAGGCATGAATAAAATCACTTTCCTCCGCTGGGTTTAGGGGGGTATGATCGTGGGATACGGGCCCTTTGGGCCACACCCCAAAACCGAGGGCGGCCAGCCGTTGCCATGGAAACTTTTCCCCAGGGTCCTGTTTACGGGCGGGGGCCACGTCGCTGTGACCGATGATGGCCTGCGGCGGCAGGGTATAACGGCCAGAAATATCCGCCAGTAGGGCGCACAGGGCCTGAATTTGCGCGTCTGGAAAATCGGGATAATCCCAGTCGTGGCCGCGATTCACCAGCTCGATCCCGATGGAGGCACTGTTGATATCCTCTATACCCCGCCACAGAGACACCCCCGCGTGCCACGCCCGCGCATGTTCCGGCACCAAGGCATAGATTTCACCGCCAACATCCACACAATAATGGGCACTGACCTTGGCCGTGGGATCACACAAACGGGACAGGGCGGCCCCGCCAGAAATCATACCCGTATAATGCAGCACCACCAGAGAAATGGACAGCCTGCGCCCATCATGATTGGGCGAAGCATAATCCGTGCGCAGCAGCATACCCTAAGCCGCCTCAGCCGGCGCTTGTTGCTGCAAACGGGCGCACAAACGGGCAAAGGACCCATCGGGCTTACCCAGCAGGTTTTTGGGGGTGTCCTGTTCCTTGACGCGCCCATTCTCCATAACAATCACATGATCGGCCTCTTGAATGGCGGCTAGGCGGTGGGTGGCAAACACAATGATGCGGCCCTTTTTCATTTGGTGCAGATTGTGGATGATTTGAAACTCTGTTTCGGCGTCCAAGGCGGAGGTGGCCTCATCCAAAATCATCAGCGGGGCGGCCCGCAGCAGGGCCCGCGCGATGGATAGCCTCTGCCGCTGCCCGCCGGAGAGGTTTTTGCCCCCCTCTGCCAACACCGTTTTGATGCCCTGGGGCAAGGCCCGCACGAACATATCCGCACTGGCCAGTTTCAGGGCCGCCCAAGCCTCGTCCTCTGTGGCCTGTGTGTTCGCATAGCGCACGTTTTCCAAAATGGTGTCCTGAAACAAATAGGTATCTTGGGCCACATAGCTGATTTTGGATCGCACACTGCCGATGGTATAGTCCCGAATGTCATTATGATTAAAGGTAATGGCCCCTGCCGTTGGATCATAAAAACGGGGCAACAAAGCCATAATGGTTGATTTTCCCGAGCCCGAAGCCCCCACCAAAGCAATCAGGTGATCCTGCTGCAGGGTTAGGGATACGTGCTTTAACACCTGAGCCTGATGTCCAGGGTACTGAAACACGCAGTCCCGCAATCCCACGGTTTTCAGGGGGGTGCCTTCGGGATAGGGGACGGCGCTGGGGACATCCACAATGGTGGGCTGCATATCAAACAAATCGTACAAACGCACCACGGCGGCCATACCTTCCTGCAGGGTGGCATTCATGGTGGATATGCGTTTGATGGGTTCATAGGCCATGATCAAGGCTGTGATAAAGGAAAAAAAGTTCCCCGTGGTGCTGGCCCCGCTGATGACCTGACTGCCGCCGTACACAATCACCACGATGATGGCCAGACCACCCAGCATCTCCATAATGGGGTTGTTGGCAGAGCGCACGCGGGACATTTTGATGAACAACCGGCCCATTTGATCAATGACAGTGTCGGCTTTGTGGGTTTCTTTGGCCTCTTGGCCATAGGTTTTGACCTCGCGAATGCCCGCAAAGGACTGGGTGATGATGTTGGACATATCCCCCATTTGGCCCTGTCCCTGACTGGCCAGTTTTCGTATGCGGCGGCCCATGCGGCGAATGGGGATAAAGGACAGCGGAAACACAAAAAACGCAGCAGCGGCCAACGACGGCGCCTGCCAAAACATCACGCCCACCAGAAAAAACAGCGTCAAAACATCCTTGAATGCCGATGTCACAACATTGGTGACAACCCCCTGAAAAACCCGCGCATCGGCATGAAAGCGCGTCACCAAACTGGGCGTGGGGGTGCAATCAAAATAGGCCATGTCGGTGTTCATCAGCTTGGCAAACATGCGTTTTTGCAGGGATACGACAATGCCGTTTCCGATCATGCTCATGAAAAAAGACTGGCCATAGTTGGCCACGCTTTTGCAAAAAAAGGCCAGAAACACCAAAAACGCCACGATAAAAAGGCGGCTGGCATCTTTGCCCAGAAAAATATCATCCAAAATGGGCTGCATCAGCTTGGCCAAGGCCCCCGTGGACGCCGCCACCACCGCCATCAACAAAAACGCCAGAACAAACTTTGCCCGATGCTGCCGAATATGGTCACGGTAAAGACGTTTGGTCAGCAGGATATCATGATGCGTGGACATGGAGACACTTTGGCTTGGATAAAAACCGCACCACTCTACTGCAAATGGGGGAGCTTAGCAATTCTTCGGTGAGGGATCAAACAGTCCCCGATGTCCCCAAGCGATCAGCCAGCCACATTTTGATCACGGCCTGACGGGGTACGCCTACGCGCTGGGCTTCTTCGTCAAGGCGTTGCAGCATCCATATGGGAACATTCAATTGAATACGGGTTTGTTTTCCCCATGCAGGACGCTGGGCCGCCGACCAATCAAAATCCGCGTCTGTATCGCCGCCATTGTCAAATTTTTCCTCCAACGCCTTGGCGGTCAGGGGAAAGTCAGGGTTTTTTTTGGGCATAAATCTCTTCCTCCTTTAAACGCGCACGGCGAACCGAAAACAACCGTATTCGGCCCCCACGGTGGGTATAAAACGCTGTCCATAACTTGCCCCCGTGACAGGCAATCCGTCCAAATCTGGGTTCATCACGGGTCAATGCGGGCACGTATACACCATCATCATCGTCCCATAAAGCCTTAGCTTCAATAAAATCAATACCATGTTTGATTTTATTGGTGGCTTTTTTCAGGATCAAATTCAAAATGTTTCATCATTTTGTTTATAGATATATGTATATACGTCAAGCATTTTATTTAAAAAAATGATGCGGGGCGGCGGTGGGTTTATCCCCGTCTGATTTATGGCGTGTTGATCCCCCGCCCCAAGGCGCGGTGCCCGATATCACGGCGACAAAAGCCCTGTGGCCACTGGACATCGTGCATCAGGGTATAGGCGCGGTCCCGTGCCTGTTGCAGCGTATCCCCCACACCCACCAATGATAACACCCGTCCGCCGGTGGCCATCAGGGTGCCATCGTTGTTGCGCTGGGTGGCAGCGTGCAGCACAAAAGTGGTGTGTCCATCTCCATGGGGCAGGCTGAGGATGGGGGTGCCGGTGATGGGCTGTTCGGGATAGCCTTGGCTGGCCATAACAACGCACAGGGCGTGACGGGGGGACAGGCGCACGGTGTGTTCATCCAGCGTCCCCACGGCGCAGGCATACAGCAGCGGCACAATGTCTTGGTCGATCAGGGGCATCAAAACCTGACATTCCGGATCCCCAAAGCGGGCGTTAAACTCAATGACAAAGGGCCCCCGCACCGTCATCATCAACCCCGCATACAGCACCCCCTGAAAGGGGCAGCCCTGATCCGCCATGGCCTGCGCCACGGGCTGAATGATGGTACGCATAACATGCTCAACCCCCGCATCATCCAGAATCGGCGCGGGGGCATAGGCCCCCATGCCCCCCGTGTTGGGCCCCACATCCCCATCAAAAACCCGTTTATGATCCTGTGCATGGCCAAGATAACGCACGGTTTTGCCATCGCACAGGGCAAAGACGCTGACCTCTTCCCCGTCTAAAAAAGACTCGATAACAACGCGGCTGCCGGCATCCCCAAAACAGCGATCCCCCATCATGGACGAAAGGGCGGCGGTGGCCTCCTCCCGGGTTTGGGCGATGATGACCCCTTTGCCGGCGGCCAGACCATCGGCCTTAATCACCATGGGCAGGGGGGCCGTTTCGGTGTATGTCAAGGCGAGGCCCAAATCCGTAAAGGTTTCATGGGCGGCGGTGGCAACGCCCGCCTGCTGGCAAATGGTTTTCATAAAGGCCTTGGATGTTTCCAAGCGGGCTGCCGCTTGACTGGGTCCGAACACGGGATAGCCTGCATGTCTCAGGGCGTCCGACAACCCATCGGCCAGATACTTTTCCGGCCCAATCACCACAAAATCCACGGCGTTGGTTTGGCAAAACGCCAAAACGGCGTGGGTATCCTCAGGCACCAAGGGGGTGGAAGAGGCGATGCCCGCATTCCCTGGCGCCGTCCACAACCGATGACACAACGGCGAAGCCTCTATTTTCACCGCCAGCGCATGTTCCCGCGCCCCACTGCCAATCAAAAGAATATTCATAACCGCGATCTTTCTATACAAAGGATGAACTTCTGTGGTATATCCCTGTTTCTGGTGGGACACAAGGGAAGGCTCTGTCATGAATCGCAGCATCATTGAAACGTTGTTGGGCGCCGCTGTTTTGCTGGCGGCGGGGTATTTTTTGTTTTTTGCCTATCAACACAGCGACGTGGGACGCAGCGGCAAAGGCTATCCCCTGTACGCCACGTTCGAGCGGGTGAATGGCTTAACGTTGGGATCCGACGTGCGCATCAGCGGGATTAAGGTCGGCACCGTCACCAACATGACGCTGGACACCAAAACCTTTCTGGCCACCTTGACCCTGAATCTAACAAAGAGTGTGGCCTTGTCCGAGGATACTGTGGCCGAAATCACCTCTGACGGCTTGTTTGGCAACAGTTATCTGGCCCTGAATCCAGGGGGATCCGAAGAGATTTTAAAGGCGGGCGACAGCCTGACCTATACGCAGGCCCCCGCGACCTTTTCCGAGCTGATCACCAAGTTTATGCTTTCCTCCAACGACGATAAAGATAAAAAAGACAAAAAAGAGACCTCTTCCCCCTCTGCCTCTTCGGAAAAAGAGGCCGCCCCTGCCAAACCATAACGAGGGTCATCATGCGGCTGCCCATAAAACGCAGATCCCTTGCCGCCCTTTGTTTGGGTGTTCTGGTGTTGGGGAGCATGACATACCCAAGGGCCTTGGCTGAGGACATTGTGGTGCAAAACCAATTCGAAGCCCCTGCCCCCCAAGCCGAAACACTGGCACCCACAGACACACCAACACCGGCAGAGGTCCAGCCCCAAGTGCCCCCCCTTTTGCCTGACGAAGGCCCCGCCCCAATGGAAACCAAAGCCGTGGCTGTGCTGCAGGCCCTCGATAAAGTCACGGGGCGCGTGCACCTGCTGACGGTTCCGGTGAATCAACCGGCCCAGTTTGCCTCTCTGACGCTGCGGGTGCGCAGCTGTCGCAAGAGCCTGCCCGAAGATTCCCCCGAATCCGCCGCTTTTTTGGAAATTCAGGACACCAACCCCAAAGGGGAAAAAAGCACGGTGTTTTCGGGATGGATGTTTGCCTCTTCCCCAGCCGTTTCCGCCATGGAACATCCCATGTTTGACGTTTGGGTGGTGGAGTGCCGAAACTAACACAACATAAGGAACACCAATGAAAGTCCTGATTTGCGGGGCGGGTCAAGTGGGTTACAGCATCGCCCAATACCTTTCCAAAGAAGACAACGACATCACCGTCATCGACCATAACGAAGACATGATCGATCGCATCAACAATACGCTGGAGGTTCGGGCGTTGTTGGGCCATGCCTCTCATCCCGATGTGATGGAAAGGGCAGGGGCGGAAGAGGCAGAATTGCTGATTGCCGTCACCCATTCCGATGAAGTCAACATTGTGGCCTGTCAAATGGCCCACAGCTTGTTTTCCATTCCCCGAAAAATTGCCCGTTTGCGGGCCCAAAGTTATTTGATTCCCGCGTTTTCCCACATTTATCGCGGCACGGATGTGCCCATTGATGTGATTATCTCCCCCGAAAAAGAGGTGGCCCATGCCATCAGCGAATTCCTGAGCATTCCAGGGGCCTTCGAGGTGGAAATGCTGGCCGAAAGCCAAGTGGCTTTTTTGGGCATCCTCTGCGAAGCCAGCGCCCCTATTGTGCATGTGCCTTTGCGTCAGATGGCATCGTTGTTTCCCGATTTGCATCTGAGGATTGTGGCCATCCAGCGGGCGGGACGTTTTTTTGTGCCCCACGGGGATCATCAGCTGTTGCCCCAAGATCAGGCCTACGTGGTCACCGCCACCCACGCCCTGCGGCGTGTGTTGAAATTGTTTGATCACGAAGCCCCCGAAGCCCGCCGTCTGGTCATTGCCGGTGCGGGTAATGTGTGTCGCTTTTTGGTGAAAAAAATCAAAGCCGATCACCCCCAAATCGATGCCAAAGTCATTGAATGGAACCGTGATGTGGCAGAGGATTTTGCCCGCTCTTTTCCAGACACCAGTGTTTTTAACGGCGATGCGCTGGATCAGGAAATCCTGAATGAGGCCGATATTGCCAAGGCCGACACATATGTGGCCATCACGGATGATGACGAAGCCAACATCCTCAGCAGTCTGCTCGCCCGCCGTTTGGGATCATCCAAGGCTTTGGCGCTGGTGAACAGTCTCAGCTATGAACCCCTGATCAGTTCCTTAGGGATTGATTCCGTGGTGAATCCCCGCGCCATCACCGTGTCCAAAATCCTGCAATACGTCCGGCGGGGCCATATCCACAAAATTCATTCCATCGGTCAAGGATTTGGCGAAGTGATTGAAGCCGATGCCCTGGAAAAATCCGACTTTGTGGGCAAGCGGCTGCAGGATATTTATTTGCCCCGCGACACTTTGCTGGCGGCCATTGTGCGCCAACATCACGTCATTGTGCCCAACCGTCAAACCCAAATCATGGCGGGGGACCGTTTGATCATGTTCGTCCCCAAGGGGGGTATTCGGGCCGTGGAACATGCCTTGGCGGCCAAAACGGCGTATTTCTAAACAGGGGAGGCGGGAAAAAAAGTATGGTGGAGGTGAACGGGATTGAACCGATGACCTCCTGCGTGCAAAGCAGGCGCTCTCCCAGCTGAGCTACACCCCCAACGACGACATGTCTACCAAAAACCGTGTGCCCATGCAAGGGGGATTTTGTCAGGATTTTTGCCCTAGAGTCGCCCCGCTTTTTTAAAGTTTTATGGGTTTTTTTCTTTGACCCCCCCCTTGCTTTTTTTATCAGATTCGATGATAAGCAAAGCATGTTATCGTCTTTATGAACATCAAAGAAAGGCCCCATTATGATGCACCGTCTTGGTTTTTATACGTTGGCTGTGATGGCTTTGTTTCAGGCATCATCGTGGGCGGCCGCTTCCTCTGCCCAGTCTGTGGGTGAAAAATCAACGGCGGACGCCTTGCATGTTGTGGGTTCCTCTACCCTATATCCCTTTATCACGGCGGCGGCAGAGCAGTTTGGGCGCGATACCGCCTTTAAAACCCCCATCGTGGAATCCACGGGGACGGGGTCTGGGTTTAAATTGTTTTGCGCGGGGGCGGATAAGGCCTCTCCTGATATCATCAACGCCTCTCGCCCTGTGAAAGACAGCGAAAAAACCCTGTGCGCCAGCCATGGCGTTACCGAGGTGATGGAGCTGAAAATTGGCTTTGACGGTATTGTCTTGGGTCAATCCAAAGCGGGGCAGGATTTTTCCATTTCCAAAAAAGATTTGCAGCGGGCCTTGGCCGCCAAGGTGGTGTTGAACGGTAAGCTGGTGGATAACCCCTATCAAAACTGGTCGGATGTGCGCCCTGATTTGCCCGTGCGCCCCATTACGGTTTATGGTCCCCCCACAACATCGGGCACGCGGGATGCCTTTGTGGAGATGGTGATGGAAGGGGGCTGTGAAAAAACCGCCTTGCCCAAAGCCCTGAGCCCAGAGGCCATTAAAGCCGCCTGTGAAACCATGCGCGAAGATGGACGCTATGTTGAGGCCGGTGAAAACGACAACCTGATCATCCAGCGGTTGGAGGTCAACCCCGAAGCCCTCGGCCTGTTTGGCTATAGCTTCTTAGAGCAAAATGCCGATCGTATCAAAGCGATTGCCATTGACGGTCAGAAACCCACGCTGGAAACCATTTCCAACGCGAAGTATTCCGTGTCTCGCTCCCTGTTTGTCTATATCAAAACAGCCCACCTGTCTGTGGACCATGGGATGAAAGACTTTGCCACATTTCTGGTGTCTGATGATGCCGTGGGCGAGCTGGGCGTGATGGTGGAAAAGGGCCTGATCCCCCTGCCGCCGGTGCAGCAAAACCTGGAGCGGCAAAAGGTTGAGGTGTTGCAGACCTTGACCTTTACCGCCCCTGCTGCCCCTTCAGATCCTGCGGCCAGTGCGCCGCCTGCGAAGCCTTAAACCACACAGCCTTGGGGCAAGGGGTCCGCTATGATCACACCCTCTCTTGTTCTGGGCCTAGGTGTTCTGTGTTTGATCCAGCGGTTTTGGGCCCTGCGGGGGATGATGAAGCCTGCTGCTGTGGTGGCAACGGAGCGGCATGCGTTTTCCCTGAACCCCGCCGCCCGATGGGGGCAAGTGGTGTGGCTGAATGGGATTGTGCTGGGGGCTTTTGGGGCGGTGGCGTGTTTGTCTCTGTCATGGGAAACCCTGCTAGGTTCGTGGTTGTCGGTGGGGATTTTGGGGCTGGGCTGGGTCCTGTGCTGGCGTTATCTGACCCCCCGTTGTCATGCCCGCGTCATTGCCGAGGGGATGGTGGTGGCCCTGCTGCGCCTGTCGTCGCTGGTGGCGATTTTCACCACGGCGGCCATTGTGCTGTCTTTGACCTTTGAGGCCATGGCGTTTTTCCGCTTGGTGTCCCCATGGGATTTTCTGTTTGGCACGCATTGGAGCCCGCAAATGGCCCTGCGGTCCGATCAAACCGGCAGCTCTGGCAGTTTTGGGGCCATTCCCCTGTTTGCGGGCACGTTGATGATGACGGTGATTGCCCTGAGTTTGGCCCTGCCGCTGGGCCTGTTTTCTGCGATTTTTCTGAGTCAATACGCCACCCGTCGCCAGCGGTTCTGGTTAAAGCCCATGCTGGAGATTCTCTCTGGCATTCCCACCGTGGTGTATGGGTTTTTTGCGGTGGGCATCATTGCCCCTGCGCTGCGGGATTTGGGGGCCTCTTTGGGCCTGAGCATCATGACCGAAAGTGCCCTGGTGGCGGGCAGTGTTATGGGGGTGATGATCATTCCGCTGGTGTCGTCGCTGTGTGATGATGTCCTGTCTGCCGTTCCCAAACGCCTGAAAGAGGGGGCTTTGGGGCTGGGGACCACATCCCAAGAGGTTATCACGGGCGTTGTGGTGCCGGCGGCCTTGCCGGGGATCATCAGTGCGTTTATTCTGGCCTTTTCCCGCGCCGTGGGGGAAACCATGATTGTGGTCATGGCGGCGGGCATCGCGGCCAATCTAACCGCCAACCCTTTGGAGCCTGTCACCACCGTCACCGTGCAAATCGTCAAACTGTTAATCGGGGATCAGGAATTTGACAGCCCCAAAACCCTGTCCGCCTATGCGTTGGGGTTTGTTTTGTTTTTTATCACGCTGATGATGAACATTGTTGCCATGAACCGAATCAAAGCGTATCGGGCCCGTTATGATTGATCAGACCACCAAGTCCTTTCATCGTCGCCACTGGCGGGATCGTGTGTTTCGCCGTGTGGCTGTGGGGTGCGTTGGGTTTGCGTTGCTGGCTTTGTTGACCCTGTTGAGCTCCATCATCAGTCAGGGCTGGGGGGCCTTTGTGTCCTATAGCGTGGAAATTCAGGCACAGGACATTCCGCCCAATCTGCCCTCCAGTGATCGGGCGGCGGTGGTGGCCATCATCACATCGTTTTTGCAAACCCCCGTCACCTCAAAGCAGGATGTGATCCGTCTGTTCAGTGCCGATGCGGGGTCGCAACTGGTGGCATGGCTGAAACAGCCACAGGGCCCCCTGCGTCTGACCCTGTCCGATGATGCGGATATGGTGTTAAAGCATAGCTATCAGGATAGCCCCCTGAAACCCGAACAGCGTAAAATCCTAAACAACCTCAGGGATCTGGGTGTGGTTCGACAGCATTTTAACCTGAATTTTTTCACCGCCGGTGATTCGCGCGAGCCTGAATTGGTGGGCATTTACAGTGCTTTGGTGGGGTCGTTGTTGACGCTGGCCACGGCCTTTGTCATGGCCTTTCCCATTGGGGTGATGACGGCCATTTATTTAACCGAGTACGCCAAACCCAGCGTATGGCGCACGTGGGTGGAAATCAATATCAACAATCTGGCAGCGGTGCCGTCCATTGTGTTTGGATTGTTGGGGCTGTCCCTGTTTATTCAGTTTTTGGGTTGGCCCCGTTCAACGCCCTTGGTGGGGGGGGCTGTGCTGGCGTTGATTATTTTGCCCACGTTGGTGATTGCCACCACGGCCGCATTAAAATCCGTGCCCACCAGCATCCGCATGGCGGCGCTGGCCATGGGGGCCTCCAAAACGCAAATGGTGTTTCACCATGTTGTGCCGTATTCCATTCCGGGGATCATGACGGGGTCCATTTTGTCCATGGCCCACATTTTGGGGGAAACGGCCCCACTTTTGTTGATTGGCATGGTGGCCTTTATTGTGGATGTGCCAGGGGGCATTACGGAGGCCGCCACCACTCTGCCCGTGCAGATTTTTTTATGGTCCGAAAGCCCCGAGCGGGCCTTTGCGGAAAAAACCGCAGGCGCCATTTTGGTTTTGTTGGTTTTTTTGTTGATTATGAACGCGCTGGCCATTATTTTGCGGCATAGACATCAAAAAACGTGGTCCTAAACGATGCATCAGGAATCCCAAATGGACAAAAAGATGGAAGCCCACGCCGTTTCGGTGTTTTACGGCCAAACGCAGGCGCTGTATGACATTTCCCTGACGATTCCGGCGCGGCATGTCACGGCGTTGATTGGCCCCTCGGGCTGCGGTAAGTCCACGTTTTTGCGGTGCTTAAACCGCATGAACGACGTTGTCGAGGGCTGTGTGGTGCGGGGGTCCATCCTGCTGGATGGTCAAAACATTTATGCCCCCAGCGTGGACACCGTCATGCTGCGGGCCCGTGTGGGGATGGTGTTTCAGAAACCCAATCCCTTCCCCAAGTCCATTTTTGATAATGTCGCCTATGGTCCGCGCATTCATGGCATGGCCAAAACCAAGGCCGATTTGGAAGAGATTGTGGTGGAAAGCCTGAAACGGGCTGGCTTATGGCAAGAGGTCAAAGACCGCCTGCACACCGAAGGCACCAGTCTATCGGGGGGTCAGCAGCAACGTCTGTGCATCGCCCGCAGCATCGCCATCAGTCCTGAGGTGATTTTAATGGACGAGCCCTGCTCGGCCCTGGACCCCATCGCCACTGCCAAAATCGAAGAGCTGATTGATGATCTGAAAACCAACTACACCATCATCATCGTCACCCATTCCATGCAACAGGCGGCCCGCGTGTCCCAAACGACGGCCTTTTTTCATCTGGGCAAAATGATCGAGGTCGGCCCCACCGATGTCCTGTTCACCACCCCCAAAAACGAACGTACCCAAGGCTATATCACAGGGCGATTTGGGTAGGGTGGGTGCCTTTCACACAGCATCTGGTGAATCACGCGGCGGGGTGGGGCGGTTTTCTTTTTGTGTCAAGGGGCGGTGCGAAAAAAATACCGCAGCAGGAGGCGCGAAGCGCAGCCTGCGAGGATGATTTTTTTCGCACCGGCGCAGCGAACCCCTTGATAACAAAAGGAAAGTGCGTGGGTGGGAGCAACGTTGCAGCTGGGAGCATGGAAAAGGCTTCCCACCCAGCAGAATTTGCCCCCCGCCTCAAGGGTCCGCTTCGCCGGAAGGCAAAAAATCATCCTCCCTCGCTTCGCTCAGTGCGGTATTTTTTCCCTTCCGCCCTTGACCCGTGGGGCAAATCCTGCTGCCCCACCCGCCTTTTCCCCCTGACAAAAGATGATAAACAGCCCCTCAGGCCGACGGCACGCACAATCCCCGTTTCGAAGGGGCCTGCAAAAACGAACGCCAGCTATCGGAAAGGGCCCCTGTGGCGGGGGGGATGGTCTGCAGACGCTCTGCCAAGGGCATGGTGTCGTGTTTAAAAAGATGCTGATAGAGATTCTGCAGATCGGCAATGGCCTCCCGCGAGTGTCCGGATCGTTTCAGGCCCACCAGATTCAGGCCCCGCAGGGATCCACGCTCGCCCATAACCAGGGCGTAGGGCAGAACATCTTGCTCAACCCCCGTCAATCCGCCGATCATGGCCCCCCGCCCGATGCGGACGAATTGATGAACGGCGCACAGGCCGCCCAAAACAGCCTCGTCCTCCACCATAACATGGCCTGCCAGTGTGGCGTTGTTGGCCATAATCACACGATTATGAACCCAACATCATGGGCCACGTGAACGCCCACCATCAGCAGGCAGTCATCCCCAACGCGGGTATGCAGGCCGCCCCCCGCGGTGCCGCTGTTGATGGTGACATGTTCCCGAATCACCGTACGCGCCCCGATGGTGGTATAGGACGTTTCCCCCGCATATTTTAAATCCTGGGGGGGGGTGCCTATGGAGGCAAAGGGGTAAACGACGGTATCTTCCCCAATAGCGGTATGACCATCCACCACAACGTGACTGATCAACCGCACGCCCCGATGCAGGGTGACGTGGGGGCCCACCACACAAAAGGGGCCCACAGAGACATGATCATGAACATCAGCAGCGGGATCCACCACAGCCAAAGGGTGAATGGTCCTAGAGCTCGTCATCAGGGGCATCCCCATCCACAATCATGGCGGAAAAAACGGCTTCGCACACACGGATGCCGGCCACGGTGGCTTCGGCCTCGATTTTCCATACGCGGCGGCGGCGCATGACGGCGCGAACATCATAAAAGACCTGATCCCCTGGAACGACGGGTTTGCGAAATTTGGCGCTTTCGATGTTCATGAAATACACCAGCTTGCCGCGCATATCTTCACCCAGGGCCACACCCACCAAAACACCGGCGGTTTGGGCCATGCCCTCGATCATTAACACACCAGGCATGACAGGCCTTTGGGGGAAGTGACCTTGGAAATGGGCTTCGTTAATGCTGACGTTTTTCACGCCGCGGGCCCGATGGGGGGCCTCCACAAACAACACACGATCCACCATCAGAAAGGGATAGCGGTGGGGGATCAATTGACAAATATCCTGAATATCCAGATCGTGAACCACAGACCCCTCTGTTTCCACGTTTTTACGAAGTTTTTTCATCCATCTCATGGGCGGGCAAAGGGCATTTCCGTGTCAAGTCCCCAAGTCCATAACAGATTTTTATGAAGGGAACAAAGGGTTTGTGCATCAAAGCCAGATCCCATCTAAAGTATCATGACGCATGGAGGCTCGGAAGGGAATCGAACCCCCGTACAAGGATTTGCAGTCCTCTGCATCACCACTCTGCCACCGAGCCTTGGTGGATGGCCTCCTTCATACCCTTTTCGTCAGCAGAAAGCAACCCTTGGGTCAGGGCAAAAAAACCTAAACTGAATCATTGAAAAATAAGGATTAAATTTGCGTAGCAAGGGTATTAAACTTATCTTTGGTTTTGTTACCAATGGATGAAATGAGGGCCACAGAAACGGCGGCCAGAACAGCCAAAACCACCGCATACTCAATCAGGGTGGTCCCAGATTCATCCGCTATAAAAGCAGGCAATCTAGGCGTTTTGTAAACATCGCCCATAGTTTTTACTTTTCTCTTCTCTTCTCTTAACAATAGGTTCAGAGCCGATCTAGACACCCCTAAGCAAAGTTATCCCCACTTTCGTGGGGATAACGCCGGAATGAAAAAGTTCCGATTTTTTGTAGTCATGATTACAGCTGGGCAATAACGGTGTTTAAACCGGTTTTCACTTTGTTACCAATGGTTTTAACCAGAGCCACAGAAACGGCCAAAATCAGGGCCACAATCACCCCATATTCAATCAGGGTCGCCCCAGACTCATCCGTAGTAAACGCAG
>JBJTVN010000052.1:0-2324 GCA_046081225.1 Alphaproteobacteria bacterium | reverse complement strand
CTCCTTTGTGGCAGGCCCCTCTCCCTAACCCCAATGGGGAGAGGGAATAATCATTGATCTTTAAACATTAAAAAGAAACACAAACCCATGGTGATGAATCCGCGTGTTGTTAATGTTCTGGGACTTACGCATAACACTCGTCATTGCGAGCGCAGCGAATCCATCCAGAAATGTTCCCGGCGGAAAGACTGGATTGCCGCGCCTCCTGCGGAGGCTCGCAATGACGTTCTGCGTAAGTCCTATGTTCGTTTTTGGGGCGGTGTTGGGTCGTTGACCCTGATTTTTTTGCTGTCCGCCTGTTCTTTGGCCACAAAGCCCGCGCCAGATCCGTTGGCCGTATCCCAACCCCACAAGCATGACAACAACACGGATGCGCAGTGGCAACCTTATGCCACCGAGGCCGCCTTTGGGTCCCTGAAAACCCAGTTGCCCACCACGTCGCCTGAGCCCGATCTGGCCTATTTTGAACCCAAGCCGGAAGTTTTGGGCAAAAAAACCATGGTGGTGACCCCGCACCCCATGGCCTCCTACATGGCGCGAGAGGTTTTGCGGCGCGGCGGGAATGCCGTGGATGCGGCCGTAGCGGCCTCGGTTATGTTGACCTTGGTGGAGCCCAGTGCCTCCGGCATTGGGGGCGGTGGGTTTATGATGGTGTATAACGCCAAAACCAAAAATCTGATCACCTATGACGGGCGGGAAACGGCGCCGGCTTCGGCGACGCCTTACGGGTTTGTCTCGTCCCTGAAAACCCCCATGCCGTTTTATGATGCCGTGCGCAGTGGCCGCTCTGTGGGGATTCCTGGCCTGGTCAAGATGCTGGATGTGGCCCACAAGGACCAAGGCAAAGCCAAATGGTACGACCTCTGGATGCCCACAAATGTTCTGGCGAAACAGGGCTTTCCTGTATCGCCCAGTTTGCATGCCCTGCTGGAGGCTGATCCCTATTTAAAACAGGACCCCGCCGCCCGCGCCTATTTCTATGACAAAAACGGCAAGGCCAAGGCCATTGGGACATTGCTGAAAAACCCAGACTTAGCCGAATCCATCCAAAGCATTGCCACCAACCGGTCCATGGCGTTTTATGTGGATCGCCTAACCGATGCCATGATTGCGGCGGTGAATGCCCGGACCCCTGGGCATTTTACGGTGGAGGACTTTTTGCTGTATGAACCCGTCACGCGCAGCCCCCTGTGCGGGACCTATCACGGCAACCGCGTGTGTGGTATGGCCCCCCCCAGCGCGGGCGGCGTGGTGACCCTGCAGGTGTTAAAAATGCTGGAGCCCATGAATCTCGGGAAAAAAGCCCCCCAATCCGCCGATGCCATTCACCTGATCACCGAGGCCACCAAGCTGGCCTATGCGGATCGCAACGCCTTTGTGGCGGATCCCGCGTTTACCAACGTCAAGGCTGAGGATTTGCTGGGCGAGCGTTACCTCGCCAAACGGGCCAAGGCCATCAACCCCGACCGCAGCATGGGTCTGGCCAAGGCGGGCAATGTGCAAAACGGCACAAAATACGCCTCAGCCATGCAGGGGATCGAGCCCCTGTCCACATCCCACATCAGCATTGTTGACAAAGATGGCAACGCTGTGGCCCTGACCACCAGCATCGAAAATGCCTTTGGGGCCCGGTTGATGGTGAAGGGGTTTTTGATGAACAACCAGCTGACGGATTTTGCTTTCTCCCCCATAAAGGGCGGCAAAGTCGTGGCCAACCAGATGGAGGCCGGCAAACGCCCACGCAGTTCCATGTCCCCCACCATGGTCTTTGATAACAAAGGCAACTTGACCCACGTCATGGGATCGGTGGGCGGTCCCTATATCACGCCTGTGGTGATACAGGCCCTGGTGTCCCGTTTGGATTGGCAGGCATCCCCCGAAGAGTTGGTGAATCAGGGCCGCTTTGTTAATTTGAATGGGCCCACAGAGCTGGAAAAGGATCGTTTTTCCTCTGACATCGAAGACGCCTTGCAGGCCAAGGGGCAAGAGGTCAAAGAAAGCGTCATCGCCAGCGGCCTGAACATCATTGCCAAAAACCCCAAAGGCGGCTGGATCGGGGCCGCCGACCCCCGCCGTGAAGGGGTGGCCTTGGGGGATTAAAGAACGAAGATATGTCAATATATAGTATACCCCTATCCAGGGCAATCGCATTAGAATCTAGACACTGTTAACAAAGGTAGAGAGCTTTGATTGTGGCGAGAGCGAGGAAGGAGATGAAGGCGGTATCAGATTTTTCAAAACACATCATTGCTTTGCTGTGGTAATGCACCCTGATCAGTCCTATCAGCGAAGCACAGATGATGGTGAACCCTCGAATACCGCAG
>JBJTVN010000051.1:0-8542 GCA_046081225.1 Alphaproteobacteria bacterium | reverse complement strand
GAAAAAATCAACGAATTCTTCGACAAAACCTTCCCCGAAAACGCTAAACACTGGATCGACCGACTCTCGGACAACTTCCGTGTCCTTAACGCCCCCCTTGCCTCAACCTAAAACAGTACTCTTCATTTGCGAGGGGTATATAGTGTTTTCAATTTATTTTCGTACTGAGCCGAGAACAAGCCTAGCGGAGTGATACCTAGTCAATCTAGGTGAGCGACGCTAGGCGCCGTTCGCAGGCCAGTACGGACATAAAGGGGAAACACTATATCAAGACCCATGACCATATTTGGCCAGAATTTTCTCTGTGATGGCCCCAGGCGTTAAGCCAAAGTGATCATAGGCGTCTGGGGCCGGGGCGGATATACCAAAATCCTCAATCCCCACAATCAACCCCTCGGGGCCCACCAAACGATACCACGACAGGGGCAATGCGGCCTCAATGGCCACAACGGGACGGTTTTTGGGGAACAGGGCCTCTTGGTAAGACGCACTTTGGGCCCAAAACAATTCCTGTGACGGCATGGACACAACGGTGGCCCCCATGGGCTGGTCCTGCTGCGCCAAATGGTTTTGCACCTCTATGGCCAAGGCGACCTCGGATCCTGTGGCCACTAGGGTGATTTGGGGCGGCAGATTCCCTTCGGAAATCACATAGCCCCCCCGCGCACAGGCATTGATGGACACATCCGCCTCAGGGTGTCTCAGGGTGGGCAAATCCTGACGACTCAGGGCCAAAACGCTGGGGGTGTTACGGTTTTTCAGGGCCAGTTCCCAGCACTCTAAGGTTTCCACCGCATCCGCAGGACGAAACACATGCACATGGGGAATGGCCCGCAGGGCGGCGAGATGCTCGATGGGCTGGTGCGTGGGGCCATCTTCCCCCAGACCAATGGAATCATGGGTTAAAACGTAAATGACCCCCTGCCCCATCAGGGCCGATAAACGCAGGGCGGGGCGCAAATAATCACTGAACACCAAAAACGTCCCGCCGTAGGGCACAAAACCCCCATACAAAGAAAGACCATTCATTATCGCCCCCATGGCGTGTTCCCGAACGCCGTAATGCACATAACGCCCCTCTGGATGGTTGCGATCGAATGATTGTTGACTTTTGGCGCGGGTGTTGTTGGATCCCGTTAAATCCGCCGATCCCCCCACCAACGCAGGCACCACGGGGGCCAGCTGATCCAGCACCAAACCAGAAGCCTTGCGCGTGGCCATGGTGGGTCGCTGGGAAAGCCATTGTTGTTTTTGACTGAGCAAGGCCTCTTGGGCCTCTGGGGACATAGCCGTCTGCAATCGGTTTTTGTGTTCCGCAGGCAAGGCCCGCCAGTGCTCTTCCCAAGCCAAGCGGACCGATTGGCCACGCACACCGATGGTGCGCCACGCCGTCAAAACATCCTCAGGAATCACAAAGGGATCATGGGGCCAAGAAAGATTCTGCCGCATCTGGGCGATTTCTGCCTGACCCAGGGGGGATCCATGGGTGGCGGCGGTCCCTGCCTTGGTGGGGGCCCCCCAGCCAATGGTGGTGCGACAGGCGATAAATGTGGGCTTATCCGATAACAACGCCTGATCCAGCCCCGCCCGTATGGCGACGGGATCGTGGCCATCAATGGCCAGCGTGTGCCAACCACAGGCACGGAAACGCTCCAGATGGTTATCCGAACAGCTGAGATCCGTATCCCCATCAATGGAAATATGATTATCATCAAACAAAACCGTGAGTTTGCTCAGTCCCAAATGACCTGCGAGGGACAGGGCCTCCTGCCCTACCCCCTCCATCAAACATCCATCGCCCGCCACCACAAAGTTTCGGTGGGCAATGGTGTTTTGGCCCAGGTCTGCACGCATCATCGCCTCAGCTATGGCCATACCCACAGCGTTTCCTAGACCCTGACCCAGGGGGCCCGTGGTGGTTTCCACACCAAACAAAACATCATGTTCGGGATGCCCAGGGGTTTTGCTGCCCCGCTGACGAAAGGCCTTCAGTTGATCCAACGTCGCCTCTGGATACCCAAGCAAATAAGCCAAGCTATAAAGGGCCGCAGACCCATGCCCCGCCGATAAAATAAACCGATCCCGATTGGGCCACGCAGGGCAAGAAGCATCAAAGGATAGGTATTCAGAAAACAAAACCGTCAAAACATCCGCCATGCCCAGCGGCATGCCAGGGTGGCCCGAGGCCGCTTTTTCCACCATATCAACACTCAAAAACCGTAATGCGGTGGCTAGGGAAAGCGTCATAAACATCTCAAAACACGGTTTGTTATTTTCGGGTGTTCAAGTGCCTTGCGAAGAGAAAAAAAGTCCCTTATGAAGGAAGCTCTGAAACGTGCCACACCATACAGAAACACACGGTTTTCGTCAATGACCACGGCCATAGCCTTTGAATCGGATGTTGGATTGCCCAAAACAGAGGCCGCGCTTGAGCGTGCCCATCTGGCCCTGCGGGAATTGCAAAGAACGCTGGCGGAACGCTTTCTGGCGGAGCAGGAATCCTATCTGGCCCTAGAGCGGGATTATCAAACCCTGAAGGCCGAACGGGATGCTTTGGTTGCCCGTTTAGAGCACAATGGGAATACTGCGGCCGCCCCCACGCTTCCCCGCCCACCAAAACCGGCCCCCGATCCATCGTGGCGCACTGAGGTCGATCAGGCGTTGGCCTTGGTGGATCAGGCGCTGCATCTTTTGGCCCCCCAGTCCCAAACAGAGGCCCCAAAATGACCCAGATTGTTGACGTTGAGGTGGTGATTCACGGCAAGCCCTATACCCTGTCCTGCCAACGGGGCCAAGAAAGCCATTTGCGCAAACTGGCCGAGGCTGCCGATGAACGCGTCCACAAAATCTGGCGTCAGGTGGGCAAAAAAATGGTTTTGTCAGAAACCAAACTGCTGGTGATGACCCTGCTGATGCTGGCGGATGAATTGTTCGATGCCAAATCAGGGGCCGCCTCTAAAGACACACAGGGTTTAGGGGAAGCGTCAGCCGCGAGCGCACAGGCAAACGATGACCACTACGAACAAAAAATTCAAGCCCTAACAGATAAAATATCGATGATTTCCAGCAAACTGGCCGTTTCTTCATCCTAGGATCCCTTCGCAAGGGACCCTAAAGCCTGACCACCCCGAAATGGGTTTTAGGATTGATTCCTGCAAGGGCATCTTGTAGATTGTTCCTGCATGTTTGGGGCCTCTATGAACGACGTAACTTTCTTAACAGAAATACCTCAAAACGAACAAAAACCATTTGATGACTATATTCAAAACGCCAGAAAAACGTTTATCCTCTCCCCCAAGGAAACCGTGAAAACCGTGTTAAGGGATCACGTGGAACTCATGGAAGGTTTACGGACCGATAAAAATGTATCCGATACAATTTTGCGATTGAGAAATGAATCTTTCCATGCATTCCTGATTCAGGAATCCAAAATGAATGCGTATTTATTAAACCATATTTCTGAAAAGTTCCCTGTTCCTGCGGAAAAATTTATGGCCGTTTATGGGCTTTTTGAAAAAAGCAAAAAAGACATGGAAGAAAAATTGCGGGATTTTTTTGGCGATTTTTCGGGTCAAATTTATCCCTATATCTACAGGCTGTCTTTGAGCAATACCCAATCCAGACGCTCTAGGGCAGGGAAAATTTTTGAGGGGATTGTTTATGGATTGTACGACGTTTTGGGATATTCATATGAATCCCAAACCAGCGTGGGATCGAAACATTTTCAATCCAAAAAGTTGGGCAAGATTGTGGATTCTTTGTTACCAAGCCTAAGTGCTTTTGAACAAAGACGGGATAAAGTCATCATCGGAACCATGAAAACCACGCTGCGCGAACGCTGGCAAGAAGTCATCGAAGAAATCAGCAGGACAAGCCTGCCTAAAATTTATTTGTTAACGGTGGATGAAGACATTAGCCTGAACAAAGTGGAACAAATGGCCAACCATAACGTCATTTTGGTGGTTTATAAAAATGTTAAGGAGCAATCATCGGCGCTTAACAAAAGAAATGTGATTAGTTTTGAAGACTTTTTCTTCGATGAAATTCCTCAAACATTGGCCTATTGGAAATCCTCATGACCTTTCGGTTTATTGATTTATTCGCGGGTATTGGTGGCATTCGTTTGCCCTTTGATGAACTGGGCGGGCGATGTGTGTTTTCGTCTGAAATCGATAAATTTGCCAAACAAACCTATTATACCAACTTTCGGGAGGTCCCCCACGGGGATATCACCAATATTCATCCCTCGGACATTCCCCCCTTTGATCTGTTATTGGCGGGGTTTCCTTGCCAACCCTTTTCCCAAGCGGGGCTGCAAAGGGGATTTGACGATGCCAGAGGCACGTTATTTTTTTCCATTGCCAAAATCATTCAACACCACCACCCAAGCGTGGTTTTGCTGGAAAATGTCAAAAGACTCAAAACCCACAATCAGGGCCATACCTACCGCGTAATCGCGCAAACCTTGGAAGACTGCGGCTATACAGTGTCCAGTCAGATCTTGGCGGGGAAAGATTTTGGCGTACCGCAAAACCGAGAGCGTATTTATATCGTTGGCCTAAAGCAGGGCCAGACGTTTTCCTTTCCCCGCCCCACGTTGGAAAAAACCTGTGTTGGGGATATTTTGGAAGAGGATGTCCACGACCGCTATACCCTGTCCGATCGTTTATGGGAAGGGCATCAAAAAAGAAAACAAGGCCATATCAACAAAGGCAACGGCTTTGGGTACAGTGTGTTTCATGGGGCCTCAGCGTATACCAACACCCTTTCTGCCCGCTATTACAAGGACGGATCGGAGATTTTGATTGATCAAGGCACCATGAAAAACCCCCGCAAACTCACGCCCCGAGAGGCCGCCCGCTTACAGGGATTCCCCGATACGTTTAAAATCCCCGTCAGTGACGTTCAAGCCTACAAACAATTCGGCAACAGTGTGTGTGTGCCTGTTATTCGTGCCATTGCCGAAACTCTGAAGCCTTTTTTGTTCCCAGAGACCCCCGCGCCCCACGCACAGCAAAACGAACAAAGGGACAGGGTTCTTGTGTGGTCTTAGGGCGCAGGCTCTGCCCTGTCTGTCTTCTGTCCGCTGATGGATCGCCCAGCTTTTCCACCGAACAAACCTTTATGAACAAGATCTCAGAAACGCCTCCTGTGACACTGTCTGCGTATCCACACTGCCCAAACGGCGCAGGGTAACGGTGCCGTCTTCAGCCTCTTTGGCGCCGATGATGGCGAGTATGGGCACTTTTTTCAGGGAATGTTCCCGAATTTTATAGGACACTTTTTCGCTGCGCGTATCCAAAACAGCCCGCATACCGGCACGTTTCAGGGTTTCGTAAAACGCTGAGGCCGCCGCATCTTGGGCACTGGTGATGGTCAAAACGGCCACCTGCGTGGGGGCCAGCCACAGGGGCAGATGGCCCGCGGTGTTTTCCAATAGGATACCAATGAAACGCTCTAAACTGCCCAAAATGGCGCGGTGTAACATGACGGGGTGGACCTTATCGCCCGAGGCATCCACATAATGGGCCCCCAAACGTTCCGGCAAAATAAAATCACATTGCAGCGTACCGCACTGCCAATCCCGCCCGATGGCATCCCGCAGGACAAACTCCAGCTTGGGACCATAAAAGGCCCCCTCCCCCGGATTCAGGGTAAAGGCGAGGCCCGAGGCCACGGCGGCTTCTTTCAAAGCCTTTTCCGCCCGATCCCACGTGTCGTCACTGCCCGCCCGTTTTTCGGGGCGATCGGAAAACTTAATATGGACATCATGAAAACCAAAATCCGCATAGATTTCTTTCAGCAGGGCGCAAAAGGCTACGGCCTCTTCGTTGATCTGATCTGGCGTGCAAAAAATATGGGCGTCATCCTGATGAAAGGTCCGCAGACGCAGCAATCCATGCAACGACCCCGAGGATTCATTGCGGTGCAACGTATTGAATTCCGTCAGCCGCAGGGGCAAGTCGCGGTAACTTTTGATGCCCTGTTTAAAAATCTGCACATGGCCTGGGCAATTCATGGGCTTGATGGCGAAGGTTTTTTCATCATCACCATGTTGACACACGAACATATTGTCACGGAACTTGTCCCAATGCCCCGATTGTTCCCACAGGGTTTTATCCACCAGAATGGGGGTGTTGACCTCTTGGTAGCCGTGCTGCTGCATTTTTTTTAAAATATACTGCACAACCCCCTGATAAAGCGTCCATCCAGCGGGATGCCAGAAAATACTGCCGGGGGCTTCGTCTTGGAAATGAAACAGCTCCATGGCGCGGCCCAGTTTGCGGTGGTCACGTTTTTCCGCTTCCTCCAGCATGGTGAGGTAAGCCTTCAGGTCCTCTTGACTGGCCCATGCGGTGCCGTAAATCCTTTGCAACATGGGATTTTTGGCATCACCGCGCCAATAGGCCCCCGCCACACGCTGTAACTGAAAGGCCGTCCCCACATGGCCCGTGGTGGGAAAATGGGGGCCACGGCATAGATCCACAAAATCCCCTTGGCGGTAAAGGCTGATGACCTCGTTTTCGGGCAAATCGCGGATGATTTCGGCTTTGAAATGCTCCCCCAGCCCCTCAAAAAACGTAATGGCGGTGTTGCGTTCCCAGACTTCCCGCACCAGGGGGATTTTGGCCTCAACAATCTGGCGCATTTTGGCCTCGATGGCGGCCAGATCCTCTTCGCGGAAGGGCTCTGGTGTATGAAAATCATAATAAAAACCGTTTTCAATGGATGGGCCAATGGTGACCTGCACATGGGGATACAGGGTCTTGACAGCCTGCGCCATAATATGCGCCGCGTCATGACGCAGCGTTTCCAGCGCCGCGGGATCGTCGGCACTCAACAGACGCACCCGCGCATCCTGCGTTATGGTGTGGGACAGATCATACAAAACATCGTCCAACGACAAAAGCACAGCCCGCTTGGCCAGGCTTTTGCTGATAGACAGGGCCAGATCAACCCCCGTGAGGGGGGCATCAAATGTCCGCTGCGAAGCATCGGGAAACGTCAGGGTTATGGGCATAATACGGCAAAAAACGGTTAAAAAATCTTTGTAACAGAGGATGCGCCAAGACGGTAGAGAAATGTTCAATGGGGTCCTATACGCCCCTTGCACCGCTCACCCGCAAGGCTTATATAAAGGGCTAAACGTAGAAAAACCTTTTAAAATCCTATGGCCGATTATTATCAACTTTTGGGTGTTGAGCGCAATGCCAGTGCAGAGGACATCAAAAAGGCCTTTCGCAAACTGGCCATGAAATACCATCCCGATAAAAATCCTGGGGATGCCAAAGCCGAGGAAACCTTTAAGGAAATCAACCAAGCCTATGAGGTCCTCAGCAACCCCGAAAAGCGCAAAATCTATGACCAATATGGCCATGACAATTATCAGCGGGCCCAATCTGGGGGGGGCGGTGGGCCAGGGGGATTTGATTTTTCATCGGGATTTTCCGATATTTTTGATGAAGTGTTCAATGATTTCATGGGCGGAGGGCGCAAACGTCGCGGCAGCGCCTCTATGCAGCAGCCTGGTTCGGACCTGCGTTACAATTTGGACATTACGCTCGAGGAAGCCTTTAAAGGCAAAAAAACCACCATTACATTTTCATCCCAAATGGCCTGTGAATCTTGCCAAGGGACTGGTGCCGCCGAGGGATCGTCTCAAGCCACCTGTCCCAGCTGCCAAGGCACGGGGCGCATCCGTTCTCAGCAGGGCTTTTTTGCCTTCGAGCGTACCTGCCCCCAATGCCAAGGGGCCGGCGTCATTATTGAAAAACCCTGCCGCCCTTGCCAAGGCCAAGGTCGGGTGCACAAACAAAGAACATTGGACGTTACCATTCCCGTGGGGGTTGAAGATGGCACCCGCATCCGTTTGGCCGGAGAGGGAGAATCCGGCCTACGCGGGGGTGGGGCGGGGGATTTGTATATTTTCCTTTCCATCAAGCCCCATGCGTTTTTTGAACGTCAGGCGGAACACCTGTTTTGTCATGCCACCATCCCCATGGTCACGGCCACTTTGGGCGGCATCATTGAAATACCGGGGATTGAGGGAAAACGCCTGAAAGTCCCCATCCCCGAAGGCACCCAAGCCGGTCAGAAAATCCGTCTGAAAGGGCAAGGCATGCCCAAATTGCGCTCGACCCTGCGGGGGGATTTGTATATTGACATCACAGTGGAAACCCCCGTCAACCTGACAGACCGTCAAAAAGAACTGCTGAAGGAATTTTCCGGCATCGGCAACGCCACCAATCCAAAATCCGAAGGGTTTTTTGATAAAATCAAGGGCCTGTGGGATGATTTAACGGAATAACCCAGATTCTGATGCTTCGCTATGCTCCCCCTGAACATTCGCACACCGTATTCGTTGGCTGAGGGGGCTTTGCCCATGAAGCGTCTGGCGGCGTTGGCCCAGCGCTATGGCTACGCGGCCCTTGGCATGTGCGACCGTCATAATTTGTTTGGGGCCATGGATTTTGCGGGCACACTCGCCCCCCAAGGCATTCAACCTGTCATCGGATGCTTGTTGCCCGTGCCCGTGGGCAAG
>JBJTVN010000050.1:0-2304 GCA_046081225.1 Alphaproteobacteria bacterium | reverse complement strand
CTGGGCCAACCTCAAACACTATGTTAAATCTGCCAAACATGCCTTTGACTCCTTCGCGGCCAACCTCACCGCTCAAATCCTTAAAATGAATCATTCTAATTCGGTATAGCTATATACTTGGGGCGCCTCTGTTTTGCAATGTTTTTTTGACATGTTTTTTTGAGATTTATTGATCTCCCCAACAACCCCATTCCCTCCCCCGTGAAAAGGCGCTATACCATGGGCCATCATGCTGCAGAACATTCGCAATTTTTCCATTGTTGCCCACATTGATCACGGGAAATCCACGCTGGCGGATCGGTTGATTCAGGTGTGTGGGGGTCTGTCGGATCGGGAAATGACGGCGCAGGTTCTGGATTCCATGGACATCGAGCGCGAGCGCGGCATTACCATCAAGGCCCAAACGGTGCGCCTGTCCTATAGCGCCAAAAACGGGGAAACGTATCAACTGAATTTGATTGACACCCCCGGGCATGTGGATTTTTCCTACGAGGTCTCTCGGTCCCTGTCGGCGTGCGAGGGGGCCCTGTTGGTGGTGGATGCCTCGCAGGGGGTGGAGGCCCAAACCCTCGCCAACGTTTACAAAGCCATGGATGCGGATCTGGACATCATCCCCGTTTTGAACAAAATCGATCTGCCCGCCGCCGAACCCGAGCGCATCCGCCAACAAATCGAAGACGTCATCGGTCTGGACGCCAGCGACGCCCTGATGATCTCCGCCAAAACTGGCCTAGGGATTCAGGACGTGCTGGAGGCCATTGTGCACCGCCTGCCCCCGCCGCGCCTGCCCCATCATACCAAGATTCAGGCCCTGCTGATCGACAGCTGGTTTGACCCCTATCAGGGCGTTGTCACGTTGGTGCGGGTGATGCAGGGCACGCTGAAAGCCGGCATGAAAATTCAAATGATGGGCACAGGTGGGCGCTACGTCATTGACCACGTGGGCGTTTTGACGCCCAAAGCCGTGAAGGTGGACACCCTGTCCCCGGGGGAAATCGGTTTTATGATTGCCGGCATCAAAACCATTCAGGATTGCCGCGTGGGGGACACCATCACCCAGGACGGCGACCCCTGCCCAGAGGCCTTGGCGGGCTTTAAGCCCGTCACCCCCGTGGTGTTTTGCGGCCTGTTTCCCGTGGATGCGTCGGATTTTGAACATCTGCGCGACAGTTTGGGCAAATTGGCCCTGAATGATGGCAGTTTTTTGTATGAACCGGATACGTCCGCCGCGCTGGGCTTTGGCTTTCGGTGCGGGTGTTTGGGCTTACTCCATCTGGAGATCATTCAGGAACGCCTGTCCCGCGAATTCAATTTGGACCTGATCACCACTGTCCCCAACGTGCGCTATCACCTGTATTTTCATGATGGCACCATGAAAGAGCTGCACAGCCCCGCGGACCTGCCCGACCCCAGCAAAATCGCCCACATCGAAGAGCCATGGATCGAGGCCACCATCTTGGTCCCCGATGAGTATCTGGGCGCGATTTTGACCCTGTGCACCGAGCGTCGCGGCATCCAAAAAAACCTGACCTACGTCGGCAAGCAAGCCATGCTGGTGTACCGCCTGCCGCTGGCGGAGGTTGTGTATGATTTTTATGACCGCCTGAAATCCGTCTCCCGCGGGTATGCCAGTTTTGACTATGTCATGGACGGGTTTATGGAGGGGGATTTGGTGAAGCTGTCCATTTTGGTCAACGGCGAGCTTGTCGATGCCCTCTCCACCATGGTGCACCGCACCAATGCCGAAAAACGGGGCCGGTCCATGTGCGTGAAGCTGAAAGACCTGATACCCGCCCAACAGTTCCAAGTCCCCATCCAAGCCGCCATCGGGGTCAAAGTCATCGCGCGGGAAACCATCAAGGCCTTTCGCAAGGACGTTCTGGCCCGCTGCTATGGCGGCGACGTTACCCGCAAACGCAAACTGCTGGAAAAACAAAAAGAAGGCAAAAAACGCATGCGCGAATTCGGACGGGTGGAAATCCCCCAGTCGGCGTTTATTGAGGTGCTGAGGGGGGAGTAATTGTTTAAGTAATCAATTGCAACAATCCTATCAGCTTGTATTATAAATCTATCATAGAACGATGTTAAACGGGGCCTAAGATGAAACTACAACAAATACCAAGCTATCTGGCGGTTTTTGGTATTCTGTGCTTTCTGCCTATTGTAAGCTTTGCAAGTGATTTTGCAAATGATGCAGCTATAAAAAAGAGCCCCTTGCAAAATTCCCGATGCGTGAGGTGGGATAGGGGTATTTTTCTTGTTGTTTAGGCCGACAGGGGATGGTTTTGTGGATTTTTCAGGGGT
>JBJTVN010000049.1:0-7196 GCA_046081225.1 Alphaproteobacteria bacterium | reverse complement strand
GGGCATAAAGGGGTTGCAGGGGCTCCACAGGGTACAGAATGCCGAGGCCATCCCAAAGCCCCTCTTTGTTGCCCCGTACAGGGGGAAAAAAGAACGCTTTGGCGGTTTGTGCTTTATCGTTGGTTTTGGGTGGGTGGGTGTTGGGTTGTTTTCCCAGTGTTTGCACCAAAAGCGCGGCCTTGGGCCCAGAAAGCCACAAGGACGCCGAAGATGGGGGCGGCGGGGCGCGGTGCCAGAATCCCAAAGCCAAAACACACACGCCCGCAAGGGCCGACAGCATCAAAACTCGGATCATCAAGGATGCCATCGTCATGGCCGAACCTGCGTCAGGATGGTGGCGATCTGGGCATAGGCTTCTTCCAGATCATCCAAAGCGGTGCAGTAGGGGGGCATCAAATAGAGCGTCCCCCCCAAGGGGCGGAGAATTAATCCAGATTTTAGAAATAGTGCCCTAAGCGCATGATTTTTTTCTGTGTTGTACGGCATACATTCATGTGTCACATCAAACGCCGCCACGCTGCCCAGAATCCGAGGGCGGTGGGCTAAGCCATCGCTTTCTAGGGTTGCAATGGCGCGGCGATGAACATGCTCTATGGCGGCAATTTTTTTCAGGGTGTCGTCTTCGTGAAACAGAGCCAAAGATCGGTTGGCCACGGCGCAGGCGATGGGATTGGCCGTAAAGGAATGCCCATGAATCAGGCTGCGGTAAAAATCGGTGGATAAAAACGCATCAAACACCTGTGGGCTGGCGCAGGTTAGGGACATAGGCATCATGCCGCCCGTTAAGCCCTTGGCCAGACAGACAATATCCGGTGTTTCGGAAAGCTGGTGAAAGGCAAACAGGCTGCCTGTTCGGCCAAAGCCCGTCATAACCTCATCAAAAATCACCAACACGCCGGCCTGCTGACACAGGCGCACCACGTGGTTGACAAATGTGGGGCGACACATCCGCATGCCCGAGGCCCCTTGGATCAGGGGCTCTAAAATCATGCCGGCAATGTCTCCGCTCTTCAGGTGTTGGGTGAGGGCGCTCAGGCTCTTTTCTTCCTTATGTAAAACATCAAGATCATTGATCCATGTTTCTGGATAATCTATGGTTTGAACGGGAAACAAAAGTTTTTGATAGGGATCAAAAAACCCGCTGCTGCGTCCCACCGACATGGCCCCCACGGTGTCGCCGTGATACCCCCCCTTAAAGGCCAGAAAGCGTTTTTTTTCAGGGTATCCCCAGTTGTTTTGGGCATGCAGGGCCATTTTCAGGGCCACCTCAACAGCGGTGGATCCGTTATCGGAAAAAAAGAGTTTCCAGAGATCCCGCCGCCCCAGAGCGCCTTGCATGCCCCGCCCTAGCGTGATGGCAGGTTCGTGGGTAAAGCCCGCAAAAATGACCTGATCCAGTTTGGCGGCCTGTGCGGCCATAGCTTTGATCAATGCGGGGTGGCTATGACCGTGGGTGATGACCCACCACGAGGCAATCAAATCCAAGAGTTTGTGGCCATCTTCGGTATAAAGATACGATCCCTGTCCCGAAACGATGGGCACAAACGCCGTTTCCGGATGCCCATGCTGGGTAAAGGGATGCCAGAGATAACGGGCGTCGTCTGTTAAAAGGGACATGGCGGATGACAATCAGGGGGCATACCCAAATGGTAACGCCTTTCATGGGGGAGGCAAGGTTTAAAAAATCGGTCAAAAAGCATGGGGGGCGTCTTTCAGGCCATCCCTAGCCGGATTTCCCCCCATCCTGCATCAAATCGCTGAATTTTGTGGTGGAGCCATCAAAGAACAGCTTGACCTTACCCGTGGGGCCGTGGCGTTGTTTGGCGATGATGACCTCGGCGATGTTTTCGGATTCGGCGAGGCGTGTCATCCAGTCGTCATAGCGTTTTTGGTGGGCCTCTTTGGTTTCATCTTGGCGCTGGGTGGGTTCGTTGCGCTGCAGGTAGTATTCTTCGCGGTAGACGAACATGACCACATCGGCGTCTTGCTCGATGGATCCCGATTCCCGTAGGTCCGCCAGTTGGGGCCGTTTGTCTTCCCGATTTTCAACGGCGCGCGATAACTGAGACAGGGCAATCACGGGCACCTGAAGCTCTTTGGCGATTTGTTTTAACCCGCGGGTGATTTCGGAAATTTCATTCACGCGGTTTTCGGGGCGGCCCCCCACGCTGGCCTGCATCAATTGCAGATAATCCACAACAATCAGGCCCAGCTGGTGCTGGCGTTTTAATTTTCGGGCCCGCGTGCGCAGGCTGGATACGGAAATGGCGGGTGTGTCGTCGATATACAGGGGAATTTCGGCCAGATCATGGGCGGCCTGTGCCAGATTCTGGAATTCTTTGTCGGTTAAATCCCCCCGACGGATTTTTTCCGATGGGACGTTGGCCCGCTCGGACAAAATACGGGATGCCAGTTGTTCTGCCGACATTTCCAGCGAAAAAAACGCCACCACGGCCCCGTTGGTGACTTTGACCTCGCCGTTGCTTTGTCGTTTGATGGTGGCATGGGCCGAGGCATGAAAGGCCATGTTGGTGGCCAAGGACGTTTTCCCCATGGACGGACGGCCCGCCAGAATAATCAAATCGGAATTTTGCAGCCCCCCCAGCAAGCGGTCCATGTCCGTAAAGCCAGACGATAAACCGCTGAGGGCGCCATCCCGTTTATAGGCGGCCTCGATGATTTTCATGGTTTGGGTCAGGGTGCTGCCAAAGGCCACATATGTTTTTTGGGCCATGCCCTTGGTGGCCAAGGTATACAGCGCGTGTTCCGTTTCGGCGATTTGATCCAAGGCCGTGCCTTCGCGGGCCAGATCAAAGGCATTGTTCACCACCGTTTGCCCCACATCAATCAGATTGCGCCGCAGGGCGTAATCATAAAGAATCCGCGCAAAATCATAAATGTTGATGGTGGACAGGACGGAATCCGCCAGATCCTGCAAATACGCCCCGCCCCCGCCAAAGGCGGCCAGGTCCGGATGATCCTCGAACAGGGGTTTCAGGGTCAGGGGGCTGGCCATCTGGCCTTTGTCAATCATCCGCACAATGGCGCTGTACAGGGTGGCATGCAGGCCGTGGGCGAAATGCTCTGGTAACAGAAAATCGGCAATTTGTTCATAAGCGGTGTTGTTGGCCAGCAGGGTGCCCAGCAGGGCTTGCTCCACCTCCAGATTCGCGGGGGGCGTGCGCGGGGCGGCATTCTGGGCCTGCAAAGGGGAAAGTGTGTCAGTCATAATCCCTTTATAGGACACCTTGCACCGGTTGTCATGGGGGAAGTGACGCCCTTTAGGATGTATCCGTTGTGACATCCATCACAGATTTTTTCTTTTTTTAGCCGTAGGATAAACGCATTGTATTTTTGAATAGGGAGATTAGGGTATGGGGATTTCTAGAAAACAATGGGCTGCTGTTGCTGTTGCTGTGTTGGCTGTGGGGGGGGGGGGAGAGATTGTTGCAGCATCTCTCACCGTCTCCCCAACAGAGACTAGGGGCAATTAAATCAGCGATTGAGAAGAGCGGAACAAATGTACAGAAGTTAAAGTTAACGTCTGCTTGTCTTGGTAGCGAGCAAGGAAAGGATGTTCTGATCGGTATCCGCGATGGCGTTGTCGTCCATCTACAAAATACAGCAATTTCGGTTCAAGAGGATGGTGGTCAATCTGTTACTGCTTATGGCATTAAGATTCTATCAGTAGCTATGGGCAATTTAGACAACTCCCGAGAGGTTGTTACAAAAAGAAAGCCTCTTGGTGGCCAAATCGTCCCGATTGTGCCGGATGTACAAAGGATATTATTGGCCAACACATCAGAGGTTTTGAGGGATATGAAAAGGGCCACTCGAGTCCTTTGCACGAGGACTCCCAGCCCTTCACCAAACAACTCCCCCCCTGCTGGGTTTTCTGGGTCTCTAGCCCTAGGGGTTTTTGAACAGGGAGACAGAATAAACGGTTAACCCATCCCCTACCCCCCTCAAGGTCGCGGCGTATGAAGGGGTTTCACCGCCAACCGATAACCCATGCCGCCCAGAATCAGGCCCAGTGTGTCCAGACGCGGATTGCCCTTGGCGGACAGGGCTTTTTGCAGGCCTTGGCGGCTGATGCCGGCGGCCGCAGCAATTTCTGAAATGCCCCGAACGCGGGCGATGATCCGTAGCGATGCCAACAGCGCCCCAAGGTCACGGTGTTCGTTATAGGATTCAAAAATTTCGTCAAGAAAAGGATCAATCGCTTCGGGATGGGTACGAAAGTGTTCCTCTTCAAAGTCGTCAAAGGTAGGGTATTGTGTCATAGCGTTTTGTATGGCCAGAGGTGTTTGGGGTGCATTGAGTTTATCCACAGCCAACCCCAGTTGGCAACACCCTTTTTTTACACAAACGACACTGGATCCACATCCACCTGAACATGGATGTCGGGGGGCAGGGGGGTGGCGGACAGCCAGGCCTTCATATAGGCCGACAGGCGTTTTTGCGGGGCGCAGCGCACCAGAAAGCGCATGCGGTGTTCCCCGCGCAGGGGCGACAGCGGGGCGGGGGCGGGGCCCAGAACCTCAAAGGCATCGGTTTTGGGGACACTGCCCAGCAGGGTGCGGCAGGCCGCATCCACCCGCACCAAAGCCCGCCCCGACACAATCAATGCCGCCAGACGGGCAAAGGGGGGCCAATGGCCCAGGGTGCGCTCTTTGCGCAGGGCTTGATAAAACCCTTCGCGATCGTGGTGCCGCAGCGTTTGCATCAACAGATGATCCGGCACAAAGGTTTGAATCAGAACGTTTCCGGCGTGCTGGCCCCGTCCGGCCCGTCCGGCAATTTGGTGCAACATTTGCCATGTTTTCTCCCCCGCCCGAAAATCCCCCCCCGAGAGGCCCATATCGCCGTCCACCACATTCACCAACGTCAAATCAGGAAAATGATAGCCCTTTCCGATCATTTGCGTGCCCACGATCAGGGAGACCTCGCCCTGTGTGATGCGCTGTACCGTTTCGTGCATTTTTTTGGGGGTGCTCAGCACATCGCTGGACACAATGGCAATCTCTTGGTTGGGGAAGTGGGTGGCCAGTTCCTCGGCAATGCGCTCAACGCCCGGGCCGCAGGGCAGCAGAGCCTCTTCCCCCGCGCCGCAGGCGGGGCAGGTTTCGGGCAGGGGTTGTTTGTACCCACAATGATGACATTGCAAAACCCCGATGGCCTTGTGGGCCGATAAATACGACGAACAATCGCGGCATCGCCAACGGTGCCCGCAGCTGCGGCACAAGGTCAACGGCGCGTAGCCCCGCCGGTTCATAAAAAACAGAGCTTGTTTGCCCGTGGATAGGGTTTGACGGGTTGCCTCGATCACCGTTTCATGCAGCCACCCTTGGGACGCGGGCCGCCCCCGCATATCAATCAGGGCGATATCGGGCAGATTCGCCTGATAGCGGCTGGTTAAGCGCACCCCATGATATTTGCCCGATTCCACATGGTGCCACGTTTCCAGTGACGGTGTGGCAGAGACCAAAACCACAGGCACATGTTCCCTGTGTCCCCGCGCCACCGCCATATCGCGGGCGTGATACAGGACGCCGTCGTCTTGTTTATAGGCCCCTTCGTGTTCCTCGTCCACCACCATCACCCCCAAATTGGGATAGGGCAAAAATAGGGCCGATCGCGCCCCCAATACCAAGGGCGCCTGTCCCGTCACAATGGCCCGCCATGTATCGCGGCGCTTGGCGGGGGTGAGGTGGGAATGCCACAGGGCGGGCTCGGCACCAAAGCGATCCGAAAAGCGGCGCAGCATCTGGGTGGACAGGGCAATTTCCGGCAGCATGATCAGGGCCTGCTGGCCCCGTGCCAGGGCGGCGGCCACAATGTCCAGATAAACCTCTGTTTTTCCCGATCCCGTTTCCCCGTCCAGCAGGGCCACTTTGTCTGGATGATCAGCGGTGAAGGACAACAGGTTTGTCAGGGCGGCTTTTTGGGCATCATCAAACACCACAGCCCGATGGGCCACGTGGGGCGGGGCAAAGGTTTGCTTGCTGGGGGTATCCTGAAAGGCATCCTGCAGCGGCAGGGCCAATTTTAAAATTTTCCCCATGCTGCTGACGGTATAATCCGCGCACCATGTTAAAAACGCGATAAAATCAGGGGATAATGGGGGAAAATCATGGATTTTCAGCAGCGGCTTCAGGGTTTTCAGAGCGGGCTGCGGCACATCCGTTTCCCACACAATGCCTGTTAAGGACCGATTGCGAAAGGGAACGCGAACATACTGCCCCACCGACACCGCCTGTGACGTGGTATAGGTCAGGGGCCGATCCAGCATCATGGGCAGCAAAACATTGACGAAGCCCTGAGTGTCTGCAAAAGTATGCATCGTTTCCTGCATCGTGGGTTTATTATGAAGTTCTTTGTTGATAGCGCAGAATTGACCGAAATTCAAAAGCTGAATGCCATGGGCTTGGTGGATGGTGTCACCACCAACCCCAGTTTGATTTATAAATCGGGGCGCGATTTTCTTGAGGTCATCCGCGACATCGCCGCCGTCGTCCCCGGCCCCATCAGTGCCGAAGTCACCGCCGAAGATCATGGAACCATGATGCGGGAGGCGGAAAAACTAGTAACGCTGGGCAAAAACATCGTCATCAAAGTCCCCTTGACCGTGGACGGTCTGATGACCTGCCGCCGCTTGCGTCAGGATCATATCCCCGTCAACGTTACTCTGTGTTTCAGTTTGAATCAAGCCCTTCTGGCCGCCAAGGCAGGGGCCAGCTATATTTCCCCCTTTGTTGGGCGTTTGGATGATCAGGGACAGGATGGGATGGGCCTGATTCAGGACATTCGGGATATGTATGACAATTACGGCTTTGAAACGGAAATCTTGGCGGCCTCTATCCGCCACACCGACCACGTCCGCCGCGCCAGCTTAATCGGTGCCGATGTTGTGACCTGCCCGCCATCGATTTTTTATCAACTGTTCACCCACAGCCTGACCGAAAAAGGCCTGATCGCCTTTCGCGACGATTGGGCGAAAACGGGGCAGAGGGTTGTGTGAATGTGTAGAGGATTATTGTAAAAAGATTCCTTTTCAGGGCAATCGCATTAGAATCTAGCTAAAATTCGCAAAAAGATTTAAATAGGCAGCAAGATCCCATGAGAAGGAGTTTTGCATGCTAAAGCATATGCGCGAGTACATTGAAAATATTGAGGATCCGAGGCGTGGCAATGCG
>JBJTVN010000048.1:0-4780 GCA_046081225.1 Alphaproteobacteria bacterium | reverse complement strand
GAGCCCCTTGCAAAATTAGATAGATTGGGGTGATTTGGTAGAAAGTGAGAGGAAAAAGGGGGAAAGCGTGCCATACAGGGTTTGAAAAAAGCCTGTAGAAAGGACACCGAGCATGGCACTGGGTCAGAGATTAAGCGTATTTTTTGGTTGGATACAAGCGGAACTTTTTCCGTTTTTGGGTGAGGCGTTGGGGGCCATGACGCCGTGTCACGAGCGGTTGGCGCGTGTGATTCAAGTTGTTAATATTCCAGAGTTTTTGCCATATTTTAGGGGGCGTGTGGGGCGGCCGGAGCATGCGCGTGTGGCCTTGGCCCACGCTTTTTTGGCGCGGGTGGTGTTGCAAATCGGGACGGTGCGGGGGTTGATCGAGCGGTTGCAGGCGGATCCGATTTTGCGGCGGCTGTGCGGGTTTGCCAGCGCGGAAGACATCCCTTCGGAATCAACATTTTCCCGTGCTTTTGCGGAATTCTCGCGCAGTCGCTTGCCCGAAAGGCTGCATGCGGCATTGATTCAGGAGACCTATAAAGAAACGCTGGTGGGGCACGTATCGCGGGACAGCACCGCGATTGAGGCGCGTGAAAAGCCTGATCGATCAGCACGTTATGAAGACTCCGAAGGGCAAGAGCCATCCCCGAAACGATCCCGCGGTCGTCCGCCCAAGGGCACGATCAGCCCCCCCAAACCCGAACGACGCTTGGAAAAACAAGGACGTCAATCGTTAAAAGAGATGCTGGCCGACCTGCCCATCGTCTGTAATCATGGCCGCAAAAAGAACGCCAAGGGGCATGTAACGCATTGGATTGGTTACAAACTTCACGTCGATACCATCGATAACGATATCCCCGTCAGCTGCCTGCTGACCTCGGCCAGCCTCCACGACAGCCAGGCCGCCCTTCCGCTGGCGACGATCACCGCCGCGCGCATCACCAGCTGCTACGACCTGATGGATTCCGCCTACGACTGTCCGGAAATCCAGGCGCACAGCCGTTCTTTGGGGCACGTCCCCATCATCGATGAAAATCCCCGCGCCGACAAAGCCCGCCAGCAGGCCCTGAAAAACGAAGCCAAGGCCCTGAAAACACTGGGCTTTTCTTACCCCGAGGACCAGCGCTATCACCAACGCAGCAGCGCCGAACGCCTCAACAGCGCCCTGAAAGATTCCTGCGGCGCGCGCCTGATTTACGTCAAAGGCCACGCCAAGGTTTTCTGCCATTTGATGTTTGGCGTGTTGGTCCACACCGTGGAACAACTTCACCGGATCGCCACATAAATATATATTTTTCAGATATTTACTGGAAATCCCCAAGCCGGGACTCCGCTGCGCACACCCGCATCCAGAAAAATAGACGCCCATAAACCCTCATGGACCCCTCACCCCTGAAAAATCCACAAAACCATCCCCTGTCGGCCTAAACAACAAGAAAAATACCCCTATCCCACCTCACGCATCGGGAATTTTGCAAGGGGCTCAGTTGATAAGTGAATGATCCAATGATTCAGGGGTACCCTAAAAAATAAGGGCACCCCACCACCCCCTCTGCCAAAAAACCATTCGCCAGCCTTAACAATCTATGATAAGGTCATGCATCTTTTAGGAAAACGTCCGTCGGCGAGGGTTCGCTCACGGGCGGTTTTTTTGTTGGTGTTTGAACAGGGGCTGAGTGTGTTTGAATCTTTATCCGCGCGGATGACGGGTATTTTTCGCTCTTTACGGGGGCGCGGGGTGCTACGGGAAGAGGATCTGGATCAGGTCCTGCGCGATATTCGCATTGCCCTGCTGGAGGCCGATGTGTCCCTGCCCATCGTGCGGTCCTTTCTGGCGTCGGTCAAGGCCGATGCTGTGGGCCAAAACCTGATCAACAGCTTATCACCCGATCAATTGATTGTGAAAATTGTCCATGATCATCTGGTTAAACTGCTGGGGCAGCAGGGCTATGCCCTGAATGTGGACAAACAAAAACCTGCTGTGATTGTGTTTGCGGGCCTGCAGGGATCGGGGAAAACCACGGGGGCGGGGAAAATTGCCCATTTTTTAAAAACCAAAGGCCAAAAAAACGTCCTGCTGGCCTCCACCGACGTGTATCGTCCGGCGGCGCGGGAACAGTTGGCCATTTTGGGACAGCAAGCCGGCGTGGACACCCTGCCCATCCTGGAGGGCGAGGCCCCGCTGGCCATTGTGAAACGCGCTTTGCAGGCCGCCATATCCTATGATGTTCTGGGCATTGACACCGCAGGACGCCTGCACGTGGATGAGGCTTTGATGACAGAGCTGCAAAGCATCGTAACGCTGGCCAAACCCGCGGAAATCGTTCTGGTGATGGATGCCATGACAGGACAGGATGCGCTGGGCGTGGCAGAGGCCTTTGCCAAAGCCGTCCCCCTGACGTCCCTGATGCTCAGCCGGATGGACAGTGATGCGCGGGGGGGGGCGGCCCTGTCGTTGCGGGCGGCAACATCGTGCCCCATTGCGTTTTTGGGAACAGGGGAAAAAATCACGGACCTAACCCCGTTTTTTCCCGACCGTTTGGCGGGCCGCATTTTGGGCATGGGGGACGTGGTCTCTCTGGTGGAAAAGGCCCAAGCGGTGGTTTCGGAAAAAGAAGCCCGCGACATGGAAAAAAAACTGCGCCGCGGCCAATTTGATTTTAACGATATGCTGTCCCAAATGCGCCAAATGCGCAACATGGGGTCCATCGGCAGCTTGCTGGGCATGATCCCTGGGCTGGGCCAACTGAAAGATCAACTGAACACCGAAGAGGCCAACCAGAAGATGCGCCAGACCGAGGCCATCATCTGCGCCATGACCCCCAAAGAGCGTCGCGATCCCAAACTGCTGAACGCATCCCGCAAAATCCGCATTGCCAAAGGTTCCGGCCGCAGCGTGCAGGATGTGAACCTTCTTCTGAAACAACATCTGCAAATGGCGCAGATGATGAAATCTCTCGGCCGCATGAACAAACATCAATTGCGGCAGATGGGACGATCCTTGGGCTTTCCGAAAGGATAGCCCTATAAACCCCTGTAACATAAGGACTCAATGATTATGGCTGTAAAATTACGATTGGCCCGCGGTGGCACCAAAAAACGTCCCTTTTATCAAATTGTGGCCTCTGATGCCCGCAGTCCACGGGATGGAAACTTTTTGGAAAAAATTGGCACCTATAACCCCATGCTGCCCCGTGACCATGCCCAGCGCGTGGTGCTGAATACGGAACGTGCCGCCTATTGGCTGAAATCTGGGGCCCAGCCCACGGACCGCGTGGTGACCTTTTTGGCCAATGCTGGTTTGATGGACAAACCCGCCCCCCGCAACAACCCGCAAAAGGCCCTGCCTGGCAAAAAAGCCCAGGAACGCGCCGAACAACGCGCTGAAAAAGCCGCCAAACGCGCCGAAGCCGCCGCAGGGGGATCCGACGCCGAGGCGTAAATTGTCCCTCTTTCATGCCCACAAAAACGACCCCCTCCCTTGTGCGGCGGGGGTTGTTTTTTTTCAAAAGCAGGCACAAAACCCTTATTTTCTGTTGTTTTTTTGTCGCAGCTGACCTGCAATGGCGCAAAATAGGCATTTTGTGAATTGACGTAAGATTTTGTTTACCTTTAACACTTAAAGCTAAGAAAGAGAAAACGCGGCAAACGCGTTCATCGTCCATCAACAATCCAAAAAGAGGTGTATCGTGAATAAGAATGAACTCGTTTCTGCCGTGGCCGAAAAGGCCGGTTTGACCAAAGTGGACTCAGCCCGCGCTGTGGATGCTGTGTTTGATGCTGTGACCCATGCTTTGGCCAAAAAAGACGAAGTCCGTCTGGTGGGCTTTGGGACCTTTTTGGTGTCCCACCGCGAAGCCAGCGAAGGCCGTCACCCCCGCACCGGCGCTTTGCTGAAAATCCCTGCCAGCTACCAGCCCAAATTCCGCGCGGGTAAGGGTTTGAAAGACGCTGTGAACTAAACCTGACGACGGGCTCCCTTGCCCCCAAGGGCGGGGAGCCCTACCACACGTTCTTTATGGGCGGGAGCCCCACCGTGCTTTATTACTTTTCAGACATATAGTGCAACCCCTGCCGTACTTTTTCACGGCTATCTTGAATCATCTTTTCGGCTTCTTGTTCAATTTTTTCGGCCATTTCGGCGCCAGCATCCAGATCCAATCCTTTGCCCCCCCCTGCGGTTATGGCCCCTGCCAGGGTTTTGGCCGCCTTCACCAGCATATTCATGACAAAAAACACCCCCCAGAGGGTGATAAAAATCTCTTGGGTGGGCAAAATGATCATGTCTGCGGTGCTTTTTTGAAAGCTCAGCAGGGCCTCGTTCATGGTGGCCAGACTAATGGCGATGGCAAAGGCGATCATCACCACCTCCACCGCCAGCTCTAATGTGGCCCGCAGCCAAAACCCAACAAAGGACGTAAACGCCGGAATCACCAAAGCAATGGCCGCAAAATAGACCATAATGGCCAAGATCATCCCCCCAAACATGAAAAAAACAAACCGCATGCCCAGGGTAAAATACGGCATCAACCCCGCAATGGCCAAGGCAAGACACATCAGCGCCAGCACCCCCAACATACCGCCTGCTTGCAATATCTCCACCACACCCAGTTGACCATCGGGACCAAAAATCATGGCCTTAATGGCCCCCCCCACCATGGTTAAAATGGATTGTTCAATCCATCCAAACAAACGCTGCACGCTTTCGCCGATGGTTTTGGGGTCTGTGGTGTTGAACAAACGGGGGTTTCTTTCCCCGGAAACAGTGGCTTTGTTATCTTTGCTGCATGTAACC
>JBJTVN010000047.1:0-2827 GCA_046081225.1 Alphaproteobacteria bacterium | reverse complement strand
CTCGGTGTCCTTTCTACAGGCTTTTTTCAAACCCTGTATGGCACGCTTTCCCCCTTTTTCCTCTCACTTTCTACCAAATCACCCCAATCTATCTAATTTTGCAAGGGGCTCCATCAAAAGAACCATGCGTAAAGCCCTCCTGAAACCTCAATTCCTCCTAGAATTATGCAATTTCTAATGCGATTGCCCTGACAGCATATGTCAATGCTCTTGCTGATGCAGGAAGATATGATATGATTGCCGATTTACCTTCTTGTTGGGAAATACCAGAGGAAATAAAAAGATACATTGAGAAAAACGGCACCGGAAGACAAGGCAACGTCTTGACTGTCGGCTAAACGGCTGGCTTCGCTACCCCCAAACCCCGCCTCACCAGCGGGGTTTTTTTTGGGGATAGCCCCATCAGGCCCTGAAAGATTTAGGAGAGTATCTTGGCATACCGCATTGAGATTGAAAATTTTTTAGGGTTCATCCCCTGAGCGGGGCGCTTCGCCGCCCTGACGGCTGAGAAAGGCCAAGGCTTTGTCAACATCGCCGCGCTCTTTTCGCTGGGTAAAAAACGTTTCTGCCGTATGAATGGCCGCCAGTTTTTCGGCGGCAGCCATGACCAGAAATTGATTCATGCTGGTTCCATCCGCAGCCGCCACCTTTTCCAAAGCGGCTTTCAATGAACGGGGCAAACGAAGGGACAGGGTGGTTGCATTGGTGGTCATGGTCGTTTCTTTCGTAAAAGATCAGAGGGGGTGAACAGGTGAATGCCAAACCGCGATGGGGCATAGCCGTACAATATTACAAACTTGATGGGGGTGCATGGGAGCTATTACCCACCTGTTTTGGGAAAAAGCCACAATGAACTCATTTCATACTACGCCACATCCCCCAATCCGCCGTAGGTGTCTGCCTCGGCGCGGCGCATGTCGTCTTCGTATTCGGCTTTGCGGGCTTCGATCATAAAGGGGGGCATGGACGGGGCGGGGGGGTAACTCAGGCCCATGCCGTGCTCTGGGTTATACACCAGATGTTTCAGTTCAGGGTGTTTGAAATAAGCTGGGGTATTCGCCATAATGGGGCGGTTCATGTTAGCCTGCATCAAAACAATATGCTGTTTCAGGTTGGGCAGAGACATGAAATCTTCGGGACGGATCAGGGGTTGCCCCTGCAAAGATTTTTGCATGTTGCTGGCAAAGGGGTTGGTTTGGCGGGATAGGCCTACGGTGCGGCTTTTGGATTTGGATTCCATGGTCCGCTGGCCCACCATTTCGGAAAACCGCTTGGCGGTGGTTTCGTTGTTCAGGGGCAAAATCACCTTGGCGGCGGTGGTGGAAATCACCGTTTCCATTTCATTTTCGCCGTATTTGGCTTTGATCTGACCCAAATCCTGACCGATCATCAGAAAGCTGACCTTTTGCCCACGACCCACGGCGGGACCATCAATCAGGGCCTGCAGTTTGGGCATCTGGGGGAACTCATCCAAAACAAACAAAACAGGAAAGGGCCCCACGTCCCTGCCATCACGGGTTTTGCCCTTGGGTTTGTGGGCGACCAGCCATGCGGACATGGCCTCGATCAACAATCCTGTGATGATCCCTAGGGCGCGGGCGTCTTCTTGATTGACACAAATATAGATGGTCACGGGCTTCATTTCCCCCGTCACAGGGTCACGCATACCGCGCACATCCAAAAAGGAAAAATCACTTCGGGATGTTCTGGCCCGCACGGCACTGTTTTTAAACACAATCAATCCCCCGTCCATGGTGGACATGATGGACCCGCGCTCTTTATCCGGTGTGGCGGCCAGACTGGTTAATTCCATCACGGCGCGGGGCGCAAAGCCTCCGGCGTGGGCTTCGCTGGCGGCCTCTTTTAAAAACTCTGTTACAGGATCATATTGCATGGCCTGCATGGGGTTTTTTTTCATCAGCTCTTCTTTTTTCTTTTGGGCACCCATGGTGGCCTCGGTCATCCAGTCAATGATCATGGGAATGCAGGCTTCTTGGCCTTGCCACTGTTTGGGGATGCCCTGATAATTGCCCGTTTCGCATTTTTGGACGATGTAATGAACAAATCCCGCCAGAGCTGCGCGGGCCTTGGTGGACCAGTGGGGTTCTTTTTCATTTTCCACAATCATAATGTTGACGATACGGTCCACATACAAATCGCGGTTGGGACCAAATTCGGGAATGCACATGGGGGATAGGGGGTTCCAGCGGGGAAAAAACAATCCATGCTCGGGCTTGTCCTGCGCCGCCCATTCCAGACGAAAGCACAAACTGTGTTTGGATCGATACCCCGATGTCAAATCGAACAATTCTGGCTTCACATCATTCACAATCATGGACACGTTGTCACAAGTCAGAATGGTGGGCACCACAACACTCACCGTTTTACCCGTCCCTGGGGGGGCCACACACAAAACGGACAGGGTTTCCGGCAATTTCAACAGTCGCCCCTTCCATTCCCCGATAACGATGATCCAGCCTTTGTCCAGCAGGCCCATTTCCTTGATATCCTCATCACGGGCGTAACGGGATGACCCAAAGGTATCATCAATAAAGCTATAGGGATTCCGCACCAACATATAAAACAACAACAAGCTGGCGGGCAGCAGGGTGATCAAGATTTCAACGGGCAAACCAAACATTCGCCAGTCGTTGGGCACGGCACCCACATTGGCGATCCAGTGTAAGTGAGATTCATAAAACACCATGGGGGACAGCAGGATTTCCCAGTACGATCCCAACACTGTCAAATTTGGTTTGCTGACCCCATTTTTCACCAAATAAAAAAAGCTGGCGGAAACAGCCGTTCCCACATACACAATGGAGAC
>JBJTVN010000046.1:0-2531 GCA_046081225.1 Alphaproteobacteria bacterium | reverse complement strand
CTTTTTGTATCAAGGGGTGCGCTTCGCCGGTGCGAAAAAAATCATCCTCGGTGGGCGGAAATCGGATGACCGAAGACAGAGGACAGATAAAATTTTCCGTCTTCTGTCCTCCGTCCTCTGATATCCGTCCCCCCGCCCCGTTCTTTCCCATCAATTTTTTAGAAATGAACAGACCTGGGGGGTCAAAGGTTCAAATGAACGGAACAATAATGAAAGACGCCCCCCGCAGATTTCCTGTTGCCTGTTGCCCATGGCCTGATAGTTTGGGGATTGTTTTTCACGCTGCTTTGGGAGCTGTTTATGACCTTTTCGATGCCCGCAAAACCCCTACGCGCTGTTGTTCTGGGGGGCAGTGGCTATACGGGGGCAGAGGTTTTGCGGCTTTTGCTGCCCCATCCGGCTTTTCATGTTGTGGCTGTGACGGGAGAAAGCCACGCGGGGGCGTCGCTGTGGGATGTGTTTCCCCATCTGGGATCCTCCCTGACCCTGGTGAAGATGGGGGATGTTGGGTTTGACGATATTGATGTGGTGTTTTCCTGTCTGCCCCATGCGGCGGGTCAGGCAGTTATGGCATCTTTGCCGGAATCCTGCGTCATTGTGGATTTATCGGCGGATTTTCGTCTGCGGGATGTGGCCACCTACGAACATTGGTATGGACCCCATCTGGCCAAGGCTTTACAAACACAGGCCGTGTATGGATTGTCTGAATGGTACGAAAACGACATTCGCACCGCCCGCCTGATTGCCAACCCTGGGTGTTATCCCACGGCCAGTTTGTTGCCTCTGATCCCCCTGCTACGTCAAGGGTTGGTGGAGACAGACATTGTCATTGACGCTAAATCCGGCATCAGCGGTGCAGGGCGTAAGACAAACTTAACCCTGTTGGCGTCAGAGCGCATGGAAAATCTTTCCGCATATGGTCTGGGGCATCATCGCCACTATCCGGAAATTGTGCAGGAATGTCAGGCAGCGACGGGGGGAAACCCCATTCGGCTAACCTTTACCCCCCACCTGATCCCCATGGTGCGGGGGATGTTGGCCACCCTTTATGTTCGCGGCGGGGATTTGGGGCCGATTCAAAAAAGCCTGGAGGATGCCTATGGCGATGCGCCCTTTGTGCATGTCACGCACAAGACAGAGGCTTTGGCCACAAAATATGTCTCTGGCACCAACCGTTGCCATTTGGGGGCCTTTGCGGGGTATCATGATGGGGATGTGATTTTGGTATCGGTCATTGACAATCTGGGCAAAGGCGCCGCCGGTCAGGCCGTTCAAAACGCCAACATCCGCTTTGGGCTGGACCCCACGTTGGGGCTGGGAACCTTGGCCGCCTATCCCTGATTTGAACTTTGGCACGCCCTTTGCATCATCCCTGGCAAGCCTTTTCATGTAAAGAAAGGGCAAAACATCTAGGGAAGACCCAAAGACAAAGGAAACATGCTATGGTCCAGATCACCGTTTCAACCAACGTAGCGTCGTTGACATCAAATCGCTATTTGAACAAAAACGTCAGCGACACGTCCCAATCGATTTCCCGTTTGTCTTCGGGTTTACGGATTGTTCAGGCCTCGGACGATGCCGCGGGTTTGGCCATTTCCAACAAACTGCGGGCGGACGAGGGGGCCCTGGATCAGGCCATTCGTAACGCATCCCAGGGGGCCTCTACGTTGCAGGTGGCCAACGGGGCGCTGGATCAAATCAGTCAGATTCTGCTGCGTCTGAAGGTTCTGGCCACACAGGTGGTTAACGGAACCCTGAGCATCAACGAACGCCAGATCGTTCAACAAGAATTCAGTCAGCTGGTGGAACAAATCGACGCCACCGTCAAACAAACAAACTGGAATGGGATCAACCTGTTCGATGGGGGGGATCGGGGCATTACGCCGAAAAACCCCTTTGCAGCGGATTCCAATGCCACCCATACAACGCTTAATACCCTTGCAGGCACGATTTTTGATAGCGGAGATGCACCCACGGTCACCGGTTTTGTGGATGGACCCGTGCATGATGTACGATCGTCTTGGTCTGCCAGTCCTGATACGATGGATATTGAAGTGGACATCGGATCGCAAACGTTTACCGCCAGCATCACAACAGACCTCAACAAACCCGCAACACTTACACTGATAAGCACCACAAATGCAGCCAATCAAGTACAACTGACCATCAATGGGTCAGCATCAAACCCCATCATTGACATCAGCACAGATCAAAGTGGCGATGTACAAACACAGTTACGGACAATTTTTGGGGTGGGATCAGGCACCAACGTTGTTTTCGACGCCAGCAGCATTCCCGCCGGTTATTCCACCGTTGCCAATGGAACCTATTTTTCCATCACCCCCATCACCAACAGCCTGACACGGGGTCGGGTTGAAGGGACCGTATCTGATGTTCGCGTTCAGGACATTGGATCCACAGGCCTGCTACAGGTGGCCGTGGATGTGGGCAATCAAACCTTTCAGGGGATTGTGGCCAAAACGGCAACTGCGGGATCTGTGATTTTGTTAACCAGCACCACCAACCCCCAG
>JBJTVN010000045.1:0-3233 GCA_046081225.1 Alphaproteobacteria bacterium | reverse complement strand
ACACATCCAAACCTATAAAGCTAGAGTTCAGTCGATAGGGGTATATCATAGGGGAAATTTCAACCGTTAATGTCATCGATGATAACCCAAACAATCTTAGGGGCGCTCAGAAAGCTTTTAAATCTCTGGACATACCCTTTCAGGGTTTGCATATCGGAAGATCAAGTCCAAAGAATGCATTCCCAAACTATAGAACCTTGGCAAAAGCATTAGGTGATATATACAAAAGCATGACTTTTGGCCCCCAATTGCAGTACCCCGTCAGATAACCCCGACCCCCTACGACAAAAACGGATAATCCGTATACCCCTTGGCGCCGCCGCCGTAGAAGGTGGTGCGGTTATAGGGGTTTAAGGGGCCATTTTGCCGCAAGCGTTCCGGCAAATCCGGATTGGCAATGAAGCAACGGCCAAAGGCCACGGCATCGGCCACACCGTCCGCCACGTCCTTCATGGCGGAATCGCGGGTGTGGCCACCAGCGGAAATCAGCACATTCTTAAACAACGGGCGAAACAGGGGGCGGTGCGGGGAGCATCCTCCGCCACCTGATCGGACCCACCGGCGGCGGAGGAACGGGGCTCAATCAGATGCAAATAGCCCACATCCCGTTTGTTCAGCTCTTGGATAACATAGGAAAACAGGGCGATGGGGTCGCTGTCCTTCATGTCATTAAAGGTGCCGTAGGGGGACAAGCGCACACCCACCCGCGCAGGGCCAAAGACCGCGATGGCCACATCCACAATCTGCAGCAACAGGCGGGCGCGGTTTGGGATGCTGCCGCCGTAATCATCCGTGCGGTGGTTGCTGCCGTCCTGCAGGAATTGATCCAGCAAATAGCCATTGGCCCCGTGGACCTCTACCCCATCAAAGCCCGCCTGTTTGGCGTTTTGGGCGGCGCGGTGGTAATCCTGAATCACGCCCGCAATCTCTGAAGGGCTCAGGGCCCGCGGCGTTTCAAAGGGCACTTGCTTGCCCACGTTGGTGAAGGTCATGCCGCTGGGCGTAATGGCAGAAGGGGCCACAGGGGCGCCCCCATCGGGCTGAAACGACGAATGGGAAATCCGCCCCACGTGCCAAAGCTGCAAAACCATATGCCCGCCCTTAGCGTGGACGGCCTGCGTGACCTGTTGCCAGCCCTGCACCTGTTCAGGGGTATGAATTCCCGGGGTGGCGGGATAGCCTTGGCCAGCTTGGCACACTTGGGTGGCTTCCGACACAATCAAGCCCGCTGACGCCCGCTGGGCATAATACTCCGCATTCAGGGCTGTGGGAATATTCCCCGGCTGCTGACTGCGCATCCGCGTTAAGGGGGCCATGATCACACGGTTGGGCAAAGTCAAATCGCCGAGGGGTAAAGCATCAAACAACGTCGCCATAAAAAAACCTTTTGTTTTTTTGAAGAGGATGGAGAGTTCCCTGTCACCTGTCACCTGTCACCTGTTCCCCGGTACCCCCCGCGATGTGGAATACTCGAAATGCAGGGGGTGGTCGGGATTCAGGAAGTCATAGGCACTGTGGGCGGCCCGTGACATTTCCGCAAAGCCCGTCAGGATCAATTTTAGTTTGCCCGCATAATGGACAATGTCACCGGCGGCGAAGATGCCGCGGGTGCTGGTTTCTCCGGTGGCGGGGTCGATGCGCAGGGTGTGTTTGATCAAATCCAGCCCCCACGTCGCAATGGGCCCCAAATCCATGGACAGGCCAAAAAACAGCAGCAGGTGATCCGCCGGCACATCCTTGGTTTCCCCATCCAGATGGGCGATGGTGACGGTTTTCAGATGTCCGTTGTCCCCGTTCAGGGCGGCCAGTTGATAGGGGGTGTGCAGGGTGACGCGGCCCTGTTGGACCAGAGTCTCCAGCCGCTTGACGGATTCGGGGGCGGCGCGAAAGCGCGGGCGGCGGTGAATCAGGTGGATATGCTTGGCTATGGGGGCCAAGGTTAATGTCCAGTCCAGCGCACTGTCCCCCCCGCCCGCAATCACCAGCGTTTGATCCGCAAAGGCCGCCGTGTCCGTGACGTGATAATGAACGCGGCGGGTGGCCTCAAAGACCTCAAGATCCGCCAGCGGGGGGCGGTTGGGACCAAAGGCCCCGCATCCCGCCGCCACGATCACCGCCCGCGGCGTCATGTTGGTGCCAGTGGAGGTGTTCAGGGCAAAACCCGCCTCGGTGGTGGAGAGGGCTGTGACCTGTTGATTCAGATGAAAGGTGGGCTGAAACGGGGCGGCCTGCGCCATCAGTTGGTCAATCAAGGCCCCGCCAGAAATCTGGGGATAGGCAGGAATGTCGTAAATGGGCTTTTCGGGGTACAGGGCGCGGCACTGGCCGCCCACATCGGGCAGCACGTCCACCACATCACAGGACAAGCCCACCATACCGCAGGCAAAAACCCCAAACAGGCCCACGGGGCCCGCACCAATGATCGCCACATCCGCCATAGCCTACGCCGCGCCCTCGCACAGATCCAAACGCTGAGGGTCCATGATATCACGAACGATGGTTTTGGCAAAAAACAGAATCTCCTCCACCGTCAGATGGGTGGTGTCCAGGGCGTGAGCATCGGCGGCCTTGCGCAGGGGGGCCACAGAGCGGCCCGCGTCTTGGGCGTCTCTGGCCTGAAGCATCTGATAAATCTGATCAAAATCGGGGGTTTGTCCGGCGTCTCTTAGCTCGGCGACGCGGCGAGAGGCCCGCTCGTGCAGGCTGGCGGTTAGGAAAAACTTCACGGGGGCATCGGGGCAAATGATGGTGCCCGTATCCCGTCCATCCAGAACACAGCCCTGCTTGCCGGCGGGGGGGCGATGGGCCGTGCGCCGCTGGACATCCAACAAGGCCACCCGCACCCGCGGCATTTTGGCCACATCCGATGCGGCCCGCCCGATGACTTCGCCGGCCAGCAAGGTTTTGTTCAGGGGGGTCAAGGGCACATCCGCCGCCAAGGCCACCAGCGCGTCCTCGTCACCCAAATCCACGCCCCGCGTCAGGGCCGCATAGCCCACAGCGCGATAGAGCAACCCCGTGTCCAAATGATAAAACCCCAAGTCCGCCGCCAAACGCCGCGCCAACGTCCCCTTGCCCGATCCCGCGGGGCCGTCAATGGTGATGATCATCATGGGGGCAAACTCCTGATCTGGCTTGGGGAGAGTTTAGCATAGGCAGGGGGGTGGGTCTAGGAGGTTCGTGAAGGTAAAGGTTGCATCAATCATATCCTCATAGGTATTCCCCAAAAGGCA
>JBJTVN010000044.1:0-1697 GCA_046081225.1 Alphaproteobacteria bacterium | reverse complement strand
AAAGCCGCTGAGCTGTTCGCCGAAATACTCCACCATATCATTGCGCTCAAACTCCCCATGAACGGGAACGTCAATGTCCAGTTCGTGCTGAATTTTGATGGCGTTTTGGATGCACTCGCCCAAAAAGTGATCGTAAGATGCCTGATTCATATCCCCTTTGTTAAAGGCCGCCCGCGCATGCCGGACCTCCTTCGTTTGGGGGAAAGAGCCGATGGTGGTGGTGGGAAGCAAGGGCAGGTTCAAATCCGCTTTTTGCGCCAAGCGACGTTTAGAAAACGGGTTTTTCCTGTTTTTCATGGCCTCTGTCAGGGCGGACACGCGCTGTTTCACGGCGGCGTTATGGATGCGGGACGAGGATTGCCGTGACGCCACCGCCGCCTGATTCTCGGCAAAAGACGCTGTATCTTTTTGGCCGTTCAGGGCATTTTTCAATGCGGAAACCTCGGTTAATTTCTGGGTGGCAAAGGACAGCCACGATTTAACCTCAGCATCCAGCTTGGTTTCCTGATCCAAATCCACAGGGCTGTGCAGCAGGGAACAGCTGGGGGCCACGATGATGTTGTCCGATCCCCGTGCAGCCACGAATTTTTGGGCCACGGCCAAGGCACGGTTCAGGTCTGTTTTCCAGATGTTGCGTCCCTCGATCAATCCCAAAGACAGGATTTTCCCCTTGGGGGCCTGTGCCAGCAGCGCGTCGGTATCTTCGGACCCACGCACCAAATCCACATGCAAACCCGCGCTGGGCAAAGACAATGCCAAAGACAAATTATCCCGCAATCCGCCAAAATACACCGTCAGGATGTAATTCAGGCCCTGATTGCCCAGCACGTCATAGGCTGTTTCAAAAGCCTTTTTCTCTTCCGCGGTCAGGTTTGTGGCCAGACAAGGCTCGTCTATTTGAACATCTTTAACGCCAAGGGCTTTTAGTTTGGCAAAAATGGCTTTGTAGACCTCGAGCAAAGGCGCCAACAAATCCAGAGGCTTCAGGCCCGCATCGTAGGATTTTGACAGCATCAAATAGGACACAGGGCCCACCAACACGGGGCGGGTTTCGATGCCTAGGGCTTTGGCCTCTTGATATTCGTCAAAAATTTTGTTGGACGAGAGGGCAAACTGGGTCTTTTTTGTCAGCTCTGGCACAATGTAATGATAGTTGGTGTCCATCCATTTGGTCATTTCCATGGCCACAACGTCTTGGCCACCCTCTTGACGGCCCCGCGCCATGGCAAAATAGGTGTCATGATCCACAAGGCCGCCTTTGAACCCATAACGCTCTGGCACGGCGCCCAGCAAACAGGTCGTATCCAGAATGTGATCATACAGGGAAAAATCGTTGCTGGGGACAATATCCATGCCCCGATCCCGCTGCAGCGTCCAGTGTCGCACGCGCAGATCCTTGGCCACGCCCAAAAGGTCCTGCAAAGAGGATGTTTTTTTCCAAAACGATTCCAACGCGAATTTCAATTCCCGATGAACGCCCACGCGGGGAAAACCAAGATTGGCAGCCAAAACCATAATCAAATGCCCTTTAATAAAAAAGAAGATTGTAAAGGGTTTATGGGGGATATGCAATTGTGTTTTTTTGTAAGGCAAGCAAACACCGCTTTAGGCCGCCAGCACGGCAGATCAGGATTCCCGAAAAACGCCCCCTAAAGCCGGAAACGGTTGCGCAGCCCGAGGGCGATAAGGAACAGCAG
>JBJTVN010000043.1:0-2186 GCA_046081225.1 Alphaproteobacteria bacterium | reverse complement strand
CCCTTAAGTCTTAAGAAATTGGGTCTGGATCCGGCTTTATCGTCCACGGTTTTCCTTACCACCGTGACGGATGTGGTGGGCTTTTTTGCCTTTTTGGGGTTGGCCAGTGCGTTTTTGGTTTAGGATTCATCCATAACCAGAAGGGGGTTATCCGATAGGGAGATTGCTTTAGAAGTCTCGGAGCGTTCAAAAATAACGACAATAGGAGACCCCCCTCAACATACGGGTTACCATTCTTTATCAAATCTTTTAGACTTTTTATTTTATGTCTTTAGTATCGTTAAAGGCATCAAGAATAAGGGCACCCAAAATGACCAAACTCCAAACAGGGATCTTTACGGCCACCATTTTTGTATCTGCGGTCCTGTTGTTTTTGGTGCAGCCCATGTTTGCCAAAATGATTTTGCCCATTTTGGGGGGGACGGCGGCGGTTTGGACAACATGCATGCTGTTTTTTCAGGTGACTTTGTTGATGGGGTATATGTATGCCCATCTGTTGACAAAACACCTGCCGTTCAAAGGTCAGATTGCGGTCCATCTCGCCCTTGTGTTTTTGGCGTTTTTACAGTTACCTTTGTCCGCCCCTGATGTGCAGGCGTCCCCAACGCAACCGGTTTTGTGGCTGTTGACGTTTGCCTTCACCAGCATTGGGTTACCGTTTTTGATGTTGTCTGCCTCTGCCCCCCTGTTGCAAAGTTGGTTTTCGCGGACACATCATCCCCATGGTCATAATCCCTATTTTTTGTATGCGGCCAGCAATCTGGGCAGCATGGTGGCGTTGCTGGGGTATCCTTTTGGGATTGAGGCCCTCATCGGCCTTATGGAACAAAAGCATCTCTGGGCCCTAGGGTTTGGGGTGTTGATGGGGTGTCTTGTGTTTGCTGCGGCTATGGCGTTTCTTCAGCGTAACCCCCACGCCCACACAGAAAAAACACAGGGCAATTCTTGGTCCCAAAGAGTGTTCTGGATGATCTGCGCGGCCTTGCCGTCCAGTTTGATGCTGGGGCTGACGTCCTTTGTATCCACGGACATTGCCCCGATTTCATTGTTTTGGGTGGTGCCCCTGGCCCTGTATTTGTTGACGTTTATTATCGTGTTTGGGTTTGGGCAACGTATCCCTTTGAAAACCATCGGAGGTTTAGCCCTGATAACGGCCGTGTCAGGGATCGGTGTTTTTCTAATTGCGGATAAAGAATGGGTATCCACTTATTTTTACGTGTTGATTCTCTTTCATGTTTTGGTGTTCTTTTTCATCGCTTGGTTTTTTCATGGGCAGTTGGCTGCATCGAAACCCTCAGCCAGCCATCTGACGGATTTTTATCTGTGGATGTCTGTGGGGGGGATGTTGGGTGGGGTGTTTAATGCGTTGGTGGCCCCGATTGCATTTCATACAACCTTGGAATATCCCTTGGTGTTTTTGGTCTGTGCCTTTTTAATCTACAAGTTCCTCAGGCACCACGGCTGGACATCCCATGTTTTCAACAAAGAAGCTGTTCCGCTCTTACCTTTTGTCTTTGTGATCGGTTTGGGGTTTGAGTTTATGTTGTCCAATATCGGTGAAACTGTTTACCATGATCGTAGTTTCTACGGCATCATGGCTGTTAAAGAGATTCATCAGCCGGAAACTGGCACTGTGGTGCATCTTTTTGCCCATGGAACAACCAATCATGGAATCCAAATCATAAAACCAGAAACCAAACAAACCATCCCCATGGGGTATTACCATGAGGATGGATTGTTTGGGGATGTGATGAAAGGGTATGTGTCCAATAACCCCGAACCCACAACAGTAGGCATAACAGGGCTGGGGGCTGGGGGTCTGTCGGCCTTTCTCCGTCCACAAGATAGCCTTACGATTTACGAAATTGATCCGGCGGTGGTGGCTATTGCTCAAAATCCTGATTATTTTACCTATTTAAAAAATGCTCCGAAACAGACCAAAATTGTCTTGGGCGATGGTCGATTGTCTTTGAAAAAAACTCCTGATCATCATTACGATGTTCTTTTTGCTGACGCGTTTTCCGGTGATGCCGTGCCAACAAACTTGATCACCCAAGAGGCCATTGATTTATGTCGTTACGTGGGATGGGTGAAACACCCTCGCCTTTAGGCGAATCTTCAGCTATTATTGGGGCATGGATTATAGGAAAGGCAGCCACAGCTTATACGACTTTAAGTACCACTTG
>JBJTVN010000042.1:0-1186 GCA_046081225.1 Alphaproteobacteria bacterium | reverse complement strand
ATCGGACACAAAGGGACCGTGAACCCGCGTGATACGCCCACCACCGGCCATGTAGAGCATATCCCCCTGACCCAGAAGTTGCTCCGCCCCCATTTCGCCCAAAATGGTGCGGCTGTCGATTTTGGATGTGACTTGGAAACTGATGCGCACGGGAAAGTTGGCCTTGATGGTTCCCGTGATGACATCCACGGATGGCCGCTGTGTGGCCATAATCAGGTGAATCCCCGCCGCCCGCGCCATCTGGGCCAGACGTTGAATGGCGGCCTCGATATCCTTGCCCGCCACCAGCATCAAATCGGCCATTTCATCCACAATCACCACGATATAGGGCAGGGTGTCCAGCGGCATCACCTGATCCTCGAACACCGGTTTTCCCGTTTCGCGATCAAAGCCCGTTTGCACGCGGCGGTGTAAAATTTCGCCCTTGTCTTGTGCATCTTGGATGCGGCTGTTGTATCCCTCGATGTTGCGCACGCCCAGACGGGACATGGCCTGATAACGTTGTTCCATTTCTTTCACGGCCCATTTCAGGGCGGTCACGGCCTTTTTGGGGTCCGTCACCACGGGGGTCAGCAAATGGGGAATATCATCATACACCGACAATTCCAACATTTTGGGATCCACCATAATAAAGCGGCACTTTTCAGGGGGCAGCATATACAGCAGCGACAAAATCATGGTGTTCACCGACACCGATTTTCCTGATCCGGTGGTTCCCGCCACCAGCAGGTGAGGCATTTTGGCCAGATCCACAATCACGGGCACGCCGTTGATATCCTTACCCAGAGCCAGCGGCAGCTTGGCGGCGTGGGATTGATAATCTTTGTGTTCAAAGACCTCGCGCAGGTAAACCGTTTCGCGTTTGGGGTTGGGCAGTTCAATCCCAATGACGTTGCGGCCCGTAACGACGGCCACACGGGCGGAAACGGCACTCATGGATCGGGCGATGTCATCGGCCAGGCCGATGATGCGGGAGGATTTGATGCCCGGGGCGGGCTCCAGTTCATACAGCGTCACCACGGGGCCGGAGTTCGCCCCCACAATGTCCCCCCTGACCCCAAAATCAGACAGAACCTGCGCCAGCAAATCCGAAGCCCGCTGAATATCGCGCTGATCCATCTTTTGGCCTTTGCTTTTGGGGACGGCCAACAGGTCCATGGGGGGCAGGGAAAACCCCTCCGCAGCA
>JBJTVN010000041.1:0-2604 GCA_046081225.1 Alphaproteobacteria bacterium | reverse complement strand
CTTCCACCGATGCAAGGTTGCATAGCCCACCCCCAACAGACGGCACACCGCGGCAGCACTCTTGTCTTCGGCCAACATAACCATCGCTCTTTTCCGAAAATCTTCTCCGTACGCCATCGTCTTCTCCTCTTTTTTTGGGGGGCTTGATGGCACTCTAGCAAAACTAAAAATTTAATTCATTCAAATTCGTGATGGCTATAATTTGCGATCAGCGGCCGCAATCAAAGCATCTTTCCCAAGCTTTGTTGCCCGATAAAATGCTTTTTTCTCTGTTAATTCAATGTATTCTGCTTTTACTAGAAAGGTAAAAGCCCATGCAACCCTGTTTTCAAATTTAGGAGTTCCAGAAGAAAGACGCTCTTGTCTTTCTTCTTCGGTCAAATGAAAGGTCGGTAAAAGTTTTTGGGCTGCCGTTTTTCGGCTATAGGATTCTTCGGAAAGCAATTGTAACAAAGGGTGAATTAATTCATCAAATTTGGGCATCATGACGGATGTTTACCTTTCTTACCATACACACCTACGAATTCATCGCATCAAAAAAATCCGCGTTGTTTTTGGAATGTTTGATTTTGTCCAGAATAAAGTCCATGGCCTCCGACGGGCCCATTTGCATCAGCAGGCGGCGCAGGACCCACATTTTGGACAGGGTTATTTTGTCCACCAGCAGTTCCTCTTTCCGTGTGCCGGATTTGGTGATGTCGATGGCGGGGAAGGTCCGTTTGTCGGACAGTTTGCGGTCCAGAATCAGTTCGCTGTTGCCGGTGCCTTTGAATTCCTCGAAAATCACCTCGTCCATGCGGGATCCGGTATCCACCAGTGCGGTGGCGATGATGGTCAGGGATCCGCCTTCCTCCACGTTTCGGGCGGCCCCAAAGAAACGCTTGGGCCGTTGCAGCGCGTTGGCATCCACCCCACCGGTCAAGACCTTGCCCGAAGACGGCACCACCGTGTTATACGCCCGCGCCAAGCGCGTGATGGAATCCAGCAAAATCACCACATCCCGTTTGCTTTCCACCAGACGTTTGGCTTTTTCCAAGACCATCTCCGTGACCTGAACATGGCGGGTGGCGGGTTCGTCAAAGGTGGAACTGATGACCTCGCCCTTGACAGAGCGCAGCATGTCCGTGACTTCCTCTGGCCGCTCGTCAATCAGCAGAACGATCAGGTAAACCTCTGGATGGTTCGCCGTGATGGAATGGGCAATGGATTGCATCATCACGGTTTTTCCCGTGCGCGGTGGCGCCACGATCAGGGCCCGCTGGCCCTTTCCCATGGGGGAGATCAGATCGATGATCCGGGGTGTTCTGTCTTTGGATTGTTCAATTTCCAAATTCAGTTTTTGATTGGGAAACAGCGCCGTTAAGTTATCAAAATTCACGCGGTGACGGGATTTTTCGGGGACGTCAAAGTTGATTTTTTTAATGGTGTTGATGGCAAAATACCGTTCGTTTTCCTGCGGCGCGATCAAATCGCCGTAAACCGTATCGCCGGTGCGCAGGGCGTATTGCTTCACCAAGTGCGGGGCCACATAAATGTCATCGGGACCTGGCAAATAGTTGGATTCTGGGGAACGCAAAAACCCAAAGCCGTCCTGCAAACGCTCCATCACGCCGCTGGCGTGGATGGTCACGTCGTTTTCGGCCAGTTGTTTTAAAATCGCCACCAACAATTCCTGACGGCGCATGTTGGCAATGTTTTCTAAATCCAAATCCTCAGCCATTTGCATCAGCTCAACGGCCGTTTTGCTTTTCAGTGTCTGTAAATCCATATGGGGAGCGTCAAAATCAATAAAAGGTGAAAGGAAACAGCGAAGACCCGAGGGGCAGGATGCCCATCTTTTGAAAACAAACACGACCCCAAAGAAAGGCCCCGCAAAACAAAGAGAGACCGAACCACGAAGGTGTCACCAACGCCTTGGCCCCACTATGGGCGATACAAGGGGGGATTGTCAAGGGGGATTTTTGGGGCGGATGATGCATGCCGTGAATTTGCCTTTGACAGGGCCAGAAAGATTTGGCAAAAGAATCCATGATATAATTTTAAAAAATTATTAAAAAAACCATGAACGTGTTGGGCGCCACACATAAGATTCTTGTTCATTATGCCATCGCGGTGGCGGCGTTGGCCAATCCGGTTCTTCGGCGGGTTAATCCCAACCTTGATATCAAGACATCCCCCATGACGGCTATGGGGGTGTATGCTTTTTCGGGGGATATCTTTTTGTTGTTATCGGGGGTGATGAATCAAAATCCCTATCGTATCTTACAAGCTCTCCTTTCCACCCCCAATTCGCTGGTGTACGTTGTTGGTGGCATGCACTCAGATGCATCCATCCCCATTAACAGCATGGGTGATATATTGTCATGCGTGGAACCTGAAAAAGATTTTTCCGATGTGTCTTGGCCAGAGGGTTTAGGTGGGAATAATGAATCTCTTGCCCTCACCCCGATGAAATGTTTGGATTGTGTTGGGGGTATATTGGCCCTTTCAAAGAAGGGTCCAAATTCTGAAATTGATCAAACAGACATCAATCAGGCAGGCACGGCTTTTTTAAAATTTCTTGAGCCCATTGCAAAATTAGATCGATTGGGTTGATTTGGTAGA
>JBJTVN010000040.1:0-2094 GCA_046081225.1 Alphaproteobacteria bacterium | reverse complement strand
CTGAATATCCTGCACCAAAAACGCCCAAAAAATATGTCCATCAAAAGAACCATGCGTAAAGCCCTCCTGAAACCTCAATTCCTCCTAGAATTATGCAATTTCTAATGCGATTGCCCTGGCGTTCATGATCGTTCGCTTTTCCTTTCAAGATAGGCTTCCAGAACCCTTTCCATGGCGATTCGGGCTCGAATTTCTCTCATCTCATCATCAGTCAGATTTAACGGCTCTTGCTCAAAAACCTCCCAATAGTCATAGTTATCAACTTGCTCTTACATCCCCTTGTGCGCCCGAAAAATCACCGCAAAAAAGGTGGCCGTGGGCGTGACAAAAGCGTGACAAAAGAGCCTTGCGCTTTGTGTGGCTTTGGACTACATAGGGCCTTAGGAAGAGACAACGTCCGGTTTTTCTATGCCCACCCTGATGATTGATGGCCAGAGTTTGGATGTCCCTGCGGGGATAACGGTCCTTCAGGCGTGCGAACTGGCGGGGGTGGAAATTCCCCGATTTTGCTACCATGATCGTTTGAAAATCGCCGGCAACTGTCGCATGTGTCTGGTGGATCTGGAAAAGGCGCCCAAGCCCATTGCCTCTTGCGCCATGCCCGTGGCCGACGGCATGGTGGTGCACACCCACAACGACCGCGTGCAAAAGGCCCGTCGCGGTGCCATGGAATTTTTGTTGATCAATCATCCCCTGGATTGCCCCATTTGTGATCAGGGCGGTGAATGCGACTTGCAGGATCAAGCCATGGCTTACGGCATGGACAAAAGCCGCTATCACGAAGACAAACGGGCCGTTTCCGAAAAAGATATGGGCCCCCTGATCAAGACAGTGATGACCCGGTGTATCCATTGCACCCGCTGCGTGCGCTTTGCTGAGGACATTGCGGGCGTTCCAGCCTTGGGCGCGGTCGGGCGCGGCGAATCCATGGAAATCACCACCCTTGGCAAGCCCGTGGCCAGTGAGCTGTCTGGCAACATTGTGGATTTGTGTCCCGTGGGCGCCTTAACCAGCAAGCCCTACGCCTTTCATGCCCGCCCGTGGGAATTGGAAAAAACCGAATCCATTGACGTTTTGGACGCCGTGGGCAGCAACATCCGCATTGACGTGCGGGGGTCCGAGGTCGTGCGTATCCTGCCCCGCCTGAACGAGGACATTAACGAGGAATGGATCGGCGACAAAGCCCGCCACGCCTGTGACGGTTTGAAATACCAGCGTTTGGATCGCCCCTATATCCGCCATCAGGGCGATTTGAAAGAGGCCTCCTGGGATCAAGCCCTGCGCGTTGTGGCGGACCGTTTTGCCACGCCCCAAAGCCTGGCCGCCGTGGGTGGCCCTTTGGCGGATTTGGAATCGCTGTTTGTGCTGAAAACCCTCTTGGATGCATCGGGTGTAACGCGTTATGACGGGGCGGGCGGGGGCGTGTTTCCCCGCGATATGCGATCCCGTTATTTGCTGAATACCACCATCGCGGGCTTGGAATCGGTGGATGCCTTGTTGTTGGTGGGGACCCATCCCCGTTGGGAAGCGCCCCTGATCAATGCCCGCATTCGCAAACGCTATCTCCAAAATGCCCTGCCCGTGGGCGTGGTGGGGGAGGCCGTGGATTTGACCTATCCCTATCACCACCTTGGCAACACGGCGGAGGTGCTTTGCAGCCTTGCCAAGGGCGCGGTTCCCTTTGCGGATATCCTGAAAAAAGCGCAGCGTCCCGCCCTGATTCTGGGCGCATCGGTTCTGGCCCGTCCCGACGGCGAGGCCATCTATGCTCACGCCGCCGATCTGGCCGAATCCATGGGCATGATCACACCGGACTTTGTTGGGTTTAACGTGTTGCACCAAAGCGTGGGAACGTTGGCCGCGCTGGACTTGGGTTTTGTAACCCAAGGGGGTCAAAAAGCCCTGTTTGACCGAGTTCGCGCTGGTGAGTTGACCGCGTTATACCTTTACGGCGCGGATGATATTCCCACGGATGTTCTGGAAAAGGCCTTTGTGATTTATCAGGGCCATCATGGGGACAAAGCGGCCCATTATGCCGATGTGATTTTGCCTGGGGCGGCCTATACAGAAAAGCAGGCCCTGTACGTCAACACC
>JBJTVN010000039.1:0-2839 GCA_046081225.1 Alphaproteobacteria bacterium | reverse complement strand
GCTTTCTCAGTTTTATTCGTTTTCCCTAACCCTTGCCCCGTCCGTATCTCCCGTTGTGGCCCCTGCCAAGGCTGTCGAGGAAGTTTTACCTCCATCGGATGGGAAAAAAATCCCTAAGAAATCTAGGAAATTGCGATCTGGGAAAAAAAGGTAGCATTAAGTTTGCAGGGGATTGGGGGGAAGAGACCTGTAAGGTCTGCCCCCCGTCCTTCTGTCTTTCGTCCTGCGGCCTACGCCGCCTCATCCCCAAAAAGGTTATGAGAAGATGGCTGTCCCAAAGCCAAGGTTTGATCCGTCACGGACTCAGGGTGGGCAGTGATGTAATCCCGCTGGCGGGCAATGCTGCGATAGCGGTTGTAGACGCTGCCAGTCCCCGCAGGGATCAGACGGCCCACAATGACGTTTTCCTTTAGCCCCATCAGATAATCAACACGACCAGCCGTGGCCGATTCCGTCAGAACACGGGTGGTTTCTTGGAAGGATGCGGCGGAAATAAAGGAATGCGTTTGCAGCGACGCCTTGGTGATCCCCTGCAAGACAGGCGCACCCACGGCGGGGCGTTTGCCTTCGGCGATCAACTTGGCGTTTTCCTGACGCAGGGTGATTTTATCCACCTGCTCACCCACGAGGAATGTAGATTCCCATTGATCAATGACGTCCACTTTTTGCAGCATCTGGCGAATGATGACCTCGATATGTTTATCGTTGATCTTCACCCCTTGCAGGCGGTAAACGTCCTGAATTTCGTTAATCAGGTAATCGGCGAGGGCCTCAATCCCCTTGATGCGCAAAATATCGTGGGGGACAGGGTTGCCGTCCACCAGCAGGTCACCGATTTCCACAAAATCCCCCTCCCGCACAGCCAAGTGGCGGCCTTTGGGCAGGGTGTATTCCACGGGCTCGGCGGATTCATCTTCGGGGGTGATGATGATTTTGCGCTTGGTTTTGTTGTCTTTCCCAAATTCGATGCGTCCGGCGGTTTCGGCCATAATGGCGTGGTCTTTGGCTTTGCGGGCCTCGAACAGCTCGGCCACACGGGGCAGACCTCCTGTGATGTCACGGGTTTTGGAGGATTCCCGCGGAATACGGGCCAAAACATCCCCCGCCTGAACGGTGGCCCCGTTGGGCACGTTCAGGATGGAATCCACGGACATGAAATAACGGGCCTCTAAGCCATTGTCCAACGTCAAAACATTGCCATCAGCATCCCGCAGGGTGATACGGGGCTTCAGGTCGTTCCCACGGGCCTGTTGTTTCCAGTCGATGACCACACGGTTGGACAACCCTGTGGTTTCATCCAGAATCTCCCGCATGGACAGCCCCTCGATCAGGTCCACATAATGGGCCACACCGCTTTTTTCAGTGATGATGGGCAGGGTATAGGGATCCCACTCCGCCAGACGCTGACCGGCGTTGACCTGATGATCGGCCTCCACCAGCAAACGGGCCCCGTAGGGCAAACGATAGCGGGCTTTTTCGCGGTTATCAAAGTCACGCAGCACAACCTCAGCACTGCGGTTCATGACGATTTGAGTGCCTTCGCCATTGCGCACCACTTTGGCCTGTTCCAAAATCACGGTGGCATCAATGTTGGACTCGATATAGGACTGCTCCGCCGCCCCCTGTGCTGCCCCCCCAATGTGGAAGGTCCGCATGGTCAGCTGGGTTCCGGGCTCCCCGATGGATTGCGCGGCGATGACCCCCACGGCTTCCCCGATGTTCACGGGGGTTCCACGGGCCAAGTCACGACCATAACACGCAGCGCATACCCCAAATTCGGTTTGACACGTCAGAACAGAGCGGATTTTCATAGAGAAAACCCCGATCATATCGATATGGGCCACGTGATCTTCATCCAGCAGGGTCCCCTTGGCAATCACAACCTCACCGGTGGTGGGGTGTTTCACGTCTTCGGCAACGACACGGCCCAACACACGCTCGGACAGCGGGGAAATCACATCACCGCCATCAATGACGGCGCGGACGGTGATGGACTCTTCGGTGCCACAATCGTCCTCAACAATAATACAGTCCTGCGCCACGTCCACCAGACGGCGGGTCAAGTACCCAGAGTTGGCCGTTTTCAGCGCCGTATCTGCCAGACCTTTTCGGGCCCCGTGGCTGGAATTAAAGTATTCCAGAACGCTTAGGCCCTCTTTAAAGTTGGAAATGATGGGGGTTTCGATAATTTCCCCCGAAGGCTTGGCCATCAAGCCCCGCATACCCGCCAGCTGTTTGATCTGCGCGGCGGATCCACGGGCCCCAGAATGGGCCATCATGTACACAGAGTTCACCTGACCGTTGGCGTTCAGTTTGGCCATACCCTTCATCATCACATCGGACAATTTGTCCGCCGTCTGGGACCAGATGTCGATGACTTTGTTGTATTTTTCCCCGTGGGTGATCAGGCCGTCCATGTACTGTTGTTCGAACTCCAGCACTTTGCCTTTGGCTTCGTCGATCAAGGCACCCTTTTCTGGGGGAATGACCATGTCGTCTTTTCCAAAGGAAATGCCCGCCTTGGCCGCGTGTTTATATCCCAAGGCCATCATCTGATCACAGAAAATCACGGAGTTTTTCTGACCACTGTGACGGTATACGATATCAATCAGGTTAGAGATATCTTTTTTCGTCAAAATGCGGTTCACCAATTCCAGCGTGATGTTTTTGTGCCGTGGCAGGATGTTGTAAATCAACAGACGGCCTGGGGTGATGTCCACGACCTTTTTGTAATGATCCCCGTGACGATCCACCAGATCCGCGCGATAGCGGATTTTGGTGTGCATGGTGATAACCCCTGCGGCCAAGGCATGTTCCACTTCGGCCATGGTGGCAAAAG